>CAZUFR010000105.1:0-4830 GCA_964619655.1 uncultured Syntrophomonas sp.
CTGCGCCAGACTCCTTTAATCGGTCCGGTAATGGTGGACAATAAAGAAGGAGTAAACCTGCTTTACCGTTCCCTGTATTTTGCCCAGCGTAAATTTGATTTCTTCAAAATCCTTTTTGCTAACCTGCGCTTTTTACCGGTGATGCAATGGTTAGTTAGTGCCCCTACTCGTGTAATAAATGATTTTTGGCAATTCCTACCCTGGTATATCCTTAATCATCAGGTGAAACCAGGGGAACTAGAATTTATCGCCCGTATCTACAATGATGAATATGCGCCGGCGGTTACGACTGTAATCAACATCCTGGATGAAGATACCTGTCTTTATCTCCTATCTAAAACGGCTAATCCGGGATTGCGCCAGCTGTTAAAAAACCGGCAGGCCAAGCTTAGAGAGCTTCGACTGGACTCCTGTTACGGTCTGACCGAGTCAGGCAAAAAGAGCGATTACCCTACCCTGTATGGAGATAAGGTGAAACTTATCCGGGAGACTATAGCCATCCTACAGGATAGCAGTGCCGATAGGTTCCGGGACCCTTACGCTGCAGAACGTTTTATCCTGCAAATAGAGGCTGCTGAAATGGTCTTTAAGTGTGGTTTACTTGAGGACAGCCTGGCATTTCTACTGGAGATTTATTGTGATTACCAGCAAAAGAATCGCCTGGTAAAAATAATCAACGATCAGAAGATATACAAAGAGCTGCAACAATTACTTCGTGCCGTTATACCAATTTACAACCTGATTTATGAACCACTGCAGGCTTATAACTGTGCTAATAATATGTACAAACACTATTTCCCTTTAATTAGCCCTGAAGCCGCCCCCCTTGAGTACCTCAAGTTATGGGAAACGCTTACGAGAAGTTTCAAAAAAGATAGCCTGCTGGAGGTATTATATATTAGCAAAAGAATTGACCAGTTGCGACCAGTAGAGTTCCCGCTGTTAATAGATGAGGAAATTAAAACTGGTATAAGTCAGGAACGCCTGGAACAACTGTTTAAAGTCCTGGAAGAAAAGTTAGCTACTCTTCCCCATGAATCGTTTATCACTATGGAATTAATCCGGTTGCTGGAGTTTAAAGGTCGGTTGAAACTAGAGGGAAAAATGGCCTCACGGTTGCTGGGTAATTATTTACTCCTGTGGAAATGGTTTCCCAGCAGTAGGTTTATACATGATGAGTTGCTAAATCAAATAGCACCGCTGGTAGATGATAATAGCCGCTACCAAGCTCAACGTATAGTGGAGCTGAGAAACACTATGGACAGCGCTCAGCTTAGAAGTGAACTATCATCGCGCCCGCATCTATTTAGAAAGAAGGGCGACAATATCCGCCGTGACCTTTTAGCCGGTCAATTTATGGGGGTGTTATAATGGATAGCAAAGAATTTAACCCGGATTTTTTTACCGTAAAACTGGAGCAAGTTTTATCTGCCCTACGACAGGAAATAGAACAATTCATCCCCTCTCCCTCTTTTGAAGTAATAGGTGAAGAACTGGATAATTATATTTTTGAGCTTAACTCTTTTTATTATCGTAGCTTTACCGAACGGCTTTTTCCTCTTTACCGTAGCTCAGTCCAGGAAGAAGTTTCCCAACTGCTAAAATTAAGCCGGCAGGAAACCATGGTTAAAATGGATATCATGGCTAATATTAAGCGTTATGCCAAACTATATAATCAGGTTAAAAGTATTTTGTCCATATGTAAAGCATCCCGGGAGGATGCCGGGCAGGCGCTGCTGGTTGTAAGCCGGGAACAAGACTATCGGGCAGTAGAGCTACTATATACCTTAAAGCAATTGGAAAACGAATTTATTAATCTAGAAACTTTAATCTCCCGGATTAACACCTGGTTGGAAGATGGAGAATTAATGTTTTTAGTCCAAACCCACCCAGCAGCTATCCCCGCACTGCAGATGGCATCTTCACTGGATCGGAATGACCCCCTGCAGGCTGATGCTATTAGCTCCTTGTTGGTCTACCTGACCTACCCGGCAAAAACCTTATCCCGGGTTCAACCCCGGCAGGACAGTAAGCAGATTGGCGGGATAATTGAAGAAACAAGAAAGAGATCACCGGTATTTTCGCGGACACCTGAAACTGAAACTTTGATAAACTTTTATGAGGTTCACGTTAAAACCAGAATTAGCCTTTACCTTGATGCTATTCAACTTGGCCTTAACAGTGAACAGCCCGAACTTCTTAATCGTAGTGTAACAAATTTAACTAACTTTTTATCTGGCTTAATTATGCTTTTAGAAAAGGCCTCCCCGTCTACCCCAGTTTTATCCGGAGCTGTTAATCCGAATAATATGCTGGCCGAAAGTGTAAAAAAATTAAATAATGACAGCATTAATCTAATGAAAGCAATTACCAGTATAACCAGTGAATTATCCGGCTCCGGGGAACCTGATTTTGCCTATTTCAGTTCTAAAATTCAAGAGATTTTAGCACCGGCTACATCCCTGCTTAAAAATGCAATAGTAGCCAAGGAGTTTACCTGTTTCCCCGAGCTGCTTACCGGGCTAAACCGCGCGGAATTACAACTTTCCTTGCTTACGGGCAGGATAGACTTACTAAATCAGAAACAGGAACATCATAATGAAGTTCTCAAACACTTATTAACTATTGTTAATATGCTGGATAACTACCTGAATTTACTGGCTAATATCCGGGCTGACCTGGAGAGGATACTGGCTCCCCGTAATATATCCCGGGCCTGGAAAGAGGTAAATGTAAAGGTTGACCGGGTTCCCTTGCAAAAGGGACAGGTTTTTCCCCTGGACTACCTGTACCTCCTGGATAAGCATCTGGTTGAAACCCGCCTTTGCCAGGATGGTCAGGAAGATAATCTGATATTGCACGAAGAAGGGGATCTTTTTATTATTCGGGTTGATGAACTGCTGGAGGAAGAAATGCCTTACCTGGTCATCGCCCAGAAGGGTTAAAGCTATGCACCTGGGAATAGACTTTGGAACTTCATATACTAAACTAGGGTATATGGACCAGGGTAATTTTATTAATCTGGTTGGTGATAAAACTCAGATACCCACCCTGGTGGTTTATCTGCCCTCCCGCGGCAAGCTATATTTCGGCAAAATGGCTCTGCGGCTTAATCAACCGGAAGCTCAGGAAGCCCGTTTTTTTAAACTGGAAATGAAACGTAATCCGGGCTTTAAGCTGGGTCCATTTACCCTGCATAATATACTAAGGGAATATTTTAATTATCTGCGGGATGAATATGTAGAACCGTGGCGAGAAGAACTGGAATCGATTACGGTTTCAGTTCCTAATTATTTTGGACTTAGAGCCAGAAAAATGTTATTGGAAACGGTTCGCCAAAGTTTCGGTCTTAACGAAGTCAACCTTCTACCAGAGCCAGTTGCTGCTTTACTGGGCTATAACGCTATCCATCCTCAGGAGCAATTGCAAGGAGACATACTCTGTGTGGATATAGGTGGTGGAACTACTGACTTCAGTTTCCTTAGTATGACTCATAAACATAATGAAATTATCATGGAGAGCCAGTTTCAGATTGGGCATGATGCCTTTTCCGGCAGCGAACTTGATCGGGGAGTTCTACGCTCTATCTTAAACCCTCTGTTTAAGATGCAACATGGTTATGATATACCTGCCCCTATCATTAGCGAAAAAAATTTACAGGGAAAAGAAAGATACTGGTTTAACCGCCTGATGGTAACAGCGGAACAGGTGAAGATAGAAATGGGCAGGCAAAGTAGTGCGTATTTTAATATACCGGGATTCTACCAGCAGGATTCTTTAATTGTTGATTTGCCCGCAGAACTGTTCATGGCGCAGCTGGAGCCTGTTTTTGCCCGTTTAAGAAATTATATTAATGAACACGTCAAGGAAAAAGCGGAGTCCTTAGGATTTTTCCAGGGGGGTTGTTTCACCTCGGATTATCTCTTGCTGCTAGGGGGAGCCTCGCAAACCCGCGGTGTACACCAATTAATAGCTGACATATGTCCGGGGCCTGAGATTACTCATTCTCAAGATCTCCGTTTTAATGTAGTTAGAGGGCTATCCCAGTGGAGACAAAAAGGCTTATCCTCTTTTATAAGTGTAAAAAGTATTTACCCCTTTAATTTTTATATTGAGAAATGGAATCAAGCTCAAACCGAAACTATCCTGGAAAGGCTACCATTTGACACTGAGAACCTGGAACTGGATATTCATAGCAGGTATAAAATTTTTACGGTTCCCCTGGTTTCACCTTATAATCTCGCAACCAATCCTGATAGATTGAAATTAAGGGTCTATGAACTAGCCGCGGCTGACTGGCAAACCAGTGTGCAACGGTTTTTGGGGCAGGATTTGATTCTACAGGTTGATGATGAGGAAATAAAGCAGGATTCGGTAGACCTCTACCTCAATCTAGGTACCTCTACCATGGAAGTGGGCGGAGAGGATACCCATCTTATCAGTACAGTCGAAGAGAAACAGCTTTTCCCCCACCTGCTCTCTCATCAGGAAACCGCCCTGGACTTAATCCGACTCTATCCGGATACTAATCCCCAGTTGGTGCAGGATTTTGAGGAATACCTGAAAGAATACTCCAACCAACCTTCCGCCGATTATTCGGTACTATTAATGTATAAACTGCTGGCCTTTCTGCAGTTAATGGGATAGCAAATAGACACTGAATACACTGATGGCCGGATGCCATAACCATCAATGAAAATAACTGCACCGATATTACGAACAGGGAAACTTCGTTTCCCATCGGAAGCTGAAGCTTCCTCTACGGTAGTTGAGGACTTGTTTAGTTATTTCGTCCTAATACGTAGCGGAAGCTTTAGCTTTCGCTTTCCT
>CAZUFR010000106.1:0-3529 GCA_964619655.1 uncultured Syntrophomonas sp.
TAACAGCTTTCCTCTATTATTGCCAATATTAGTCGTACATCCATGACCAGATCATCAATGCTAATATATTCCTCAGTAGTATGAACATTTCTCATCCCTACGCCCAGATTGGCACAGCGTATGCCCGCTCCATTAATAACACTGGCATCACTACCTCCACCGGTTGCCGCCAGGGTGGGCTTAAGCCCCAGTTTCTGAGCAGCCCTCACTGCTCGCTGCACTACCCCTTCTTCCGGTTGCAGGGATATCTCGGGATACAGGAAGTCAATTTTTACTTCCGCCCTGCCACCCAGTTTCTCTATTTCGTTTATAAAAGAATCCTTCAAACTGCTGGTTATACTATCCAGTTTCTCCCGGCTATGGCTGCGGGCTTCGCCCCTTACGCGGCACTCAGCAGCTACAATATTACGGGCCAAACCACCTTCAATAATGCCAAAATTACAGGTAGTCTCTTCATCAATACGCCCACAGGGCATTTTGGCCAGAGCCATAGCTGCCAGGTGAATGGCATTAATACCTTCTTCGGGGTTCATTCCAGCATGAGCTGCACGCCCCATAACCATATACTCAATCTCATTCTGGCAAGGTGATTTTATAACAATAGTGCCGGGGTCGTTATTATCGTCCAACACATACGCAATTTTGGACTGCAATCGGCTAAAGTCAAATTGTTTCGCCCCTTTCAGTCCCTGTTCCTCTGACACCGTAAACAAGAACTCCAGTGGAGGGTGAGGTAATTGACTTTCCTGAATAATCTCCCATGCCTCCAGCAAAGCAGCTATGGCAGATTTGTCATCAGAACCTAATATGGTGTCACCCTGGCTGCGTATAATCCGGTCATTGCCCACTACTGCCTTGATTCCTTCTCCCGGTTTTACCGTATCCATATGTGCAGCAAATAATAGGGGCGGTTTATCTATAGTACCTGCTATCCTGACCAGCAAGTTACCGGAGGTACCCTGTAAAAATTCACCGGCATTATCCTCTTCTACCGACAGACCGCGCTGGCTAAAATACTGTTTAAGAAAATCTCTAGCCTTGCCTTCCCGCCCGGATTCAGAATCGGTTTCCACTAATTGAATAAACAGCTTTACCAGTCGCTCCTCATTAACCATTCTCTCGACTCCTTCCTGCCTGGTCAATTAACCTTAGTAAAGGTACCCGTTCTATGGTTCGGGTTAAAGAAAACTTC
This sequence comes from uncultured Syntrophomonas sp., assembly GCA_964619655.1. Lineage (GTDB taxonomy): Bacteria > Bacillota > Syntrophomonadia > Syntrophomonadales > Syntrophomonadaceae > UBA4844. The sequence continues at coordinate 1,193 of CAZUFR010000106.1, forward strand.
TCCGTATATATATGCATAGCAATTAGAAATAACAATACTGCTACCCGGTAAGGCAGAGACAAAAAGATTACGCTGTAATATCCCAGAGTAAGCCCAAGAACATTGGAGCCTGCATCTCCCATCATGGCCCGGGCCTTCAAATCGACCGGAAAATAAACTAGCATAATACCCAAAAGAGGGGTAATTAATAGCCAGTTTACCCTGCCGGTGGCCATAAGTATAATTAAAAACAAGAAAAAGAGATAACCCTTGATAGCCCTTCCAGGTCGCAAATCCAATAGATTAAGCATATTGGTAAAAAGAGCGAGGATAAGGGTATTAAGTAGAACATCTACCCAGCCATTCCAAAAGGATTCCAGTCCGGATAAAGACAAGGCCAGAAAAAATGCAATCATACCTCCACCCAGAGCCTTAAAGCCCCCGGTGGTAAGTCTTCCTTTAAGCAAGGCTCCAAAATGCCCCTTAAACCCCAGGGTATCTCTCTGGCCCAGCATATCGTCGATAAATCCCAGGAAACAGATAGAAATGATGCCAATCAGATAGATGTGAAAAGAGAAATCATAACCCTGGATTAAGGCATAAAAAAGAAATACCAGGATTAGGCTTACCGGAAAGCTGATGCCAACACTGACCGGTATGTCATTTCCCAGGTAGTTCTTCCTTACCGCACCCGATTCCAACAGCATATTAAACAGGAAATATAAGGCTACTCCTTCGGCAATTGCGCCTACCAGCATAGCCAGTCCGGCTATAAGCGCAATATTCAAAGGCCATTCCTCCTTAATTTATTCAAAACCCGAATAACATCTATAAACTGCTTGCCCCGGTGTAAAAAGCCCTTAATATCACGACCGGTTTCTTTGTGGCTCATAGTGGTGGGTACTTCCATCACCCGTAAGCCCAAAGCCAGGGCTTTAATGGTCATGCCCAGTTCCACTCCGTAGTCTTCATCAAAAGGGCTTAGCATCTGCAATGCTTTACGGGTCATAGCCCGCTGCCCACTTAAGGGGGCCGTGACTTCCATTTTACCTGCCCGGCATATAGCCCAGGCGGCAGTTCCTTTTACCAGGCCGAAACCGCCCTTACGAGTTGGCGGCGGAAAGGCAGCTATAGCCAGGTCACATAACCCGTCCGCAACTACCTGAATAATCTTTACCGCCTCTTTAGCAGATGATCCCAAATCAGCATCCAGAAAAACTACCAGGTCGCAATTAATATAAGGGAGAGCCGCATTCATGGCCCCTCCCTTACCCTGGTTGGTGGGAAGATCAATCAGGGTAATAGCCATTTCACGAACCTGCTCTGCCGTCCGATCAGTGGAACCATCATTAACTACTATAATCTCATCAACCAGGCTTAGGCTCTTAACTGCCTTCAGCGTATCCACTATACGCGACTCTTCATTATATGCCGGTAATACTACTGTAACCGTCATTATATTACCTTCCCCCCAGGCTGGATAACGGCAGTGAAGGCATAAACTTTTGAGCGGTAGCCTTTATACCATAATTACCGGCTTCGCCCTCCATAGCCAGAACCAGTGATATCTGCCCCGGGCTCAGGTCAATATTATCCACCGTACTTATGTTGTTTTGCTGGTAAGCCGGGATATAAGAATGACCCACCTGTGACTGTTCTACGCCAAACACATTTATACCCTCATTATTAAAATAAGCAATTAAACCCTGGTCAAAACTCTCGGCCAGGTAGCTATTTAGATTATTGGCACCACCCAGCAAAATTACACCATTAACGGGGATGCTATTATCGCCACTAAATTTCACCAGATTGTTTTGCTCCAGGAAACTAATTACACTCGAATCGGCCTGACCTCTTATGGCTGCAGCTACACTGACCGCCACGTAATGCCTTAAAGTATCCCGGGAGGTATCCTCTTCCAGATCGTAAAATTCTATCAGGCTTTCACGCACTTCTGCCGAATCCAGGTACATATTTGCCAATACCACCGTTTTACTGACTACTTCTGCCCCAGCAGTAGAAAGAGCGCTGGCCATACCCGCCGGCACCTCACTATCCCCGGTTACTATCACCGCAACCTTATAGCCTTGCAACCGGTTTGCAACCAGCAGGGGAAGTACCGTTTGGCTATAGTTTTCATAATTTTTAATAATTGTGTCCTTGTACTCATTATCTGCTTCCAATTTTTTGTCCCGATCCCGTAAAACATAGAACTGTTCCTCCAGGCGGTCAATTATCTTTTTTTGCTGGTCCACTAACAGGTTATCGCCCACAATGGAACTGCCGATAAGTATACCCAAGCCCAGAGCCAGAAAAACAGCAACTATGGAGGTAATATGATATTTCAAATCAATCATT
>CAZUFR010000106.1:3629-4785 GCA_964619655.1 uncultured Syntrophomonas sp.
GTCCCAAACAATAATCGTAACTGAAGAATTAAAAGACGGAAAAAAGGTTTGCTGGCTGGTGATACCCAGAGAAGAATAACTATGGGCACCAGCGCGGCAACCAGTAATTGTAGCAGATAGCGGCTATGCAGGCTCTGTTTATAGAGCTGGCTAACCCCCCGGGCATCGACCAGTATAGAACCTACCTTTAACCTCACCAGGAAAGTACTACCCATGCCCTTGCGGCCTTTTTCCAGGAAATCAATCATATTGGAATGAGTCCCAACCGCCACAATTAGACTGGCACCATATTCCCAGGCCAGTATCATGGCCAGGTCTTCGCTGGTACCAGGCATGGGACACACACTGGCCTCTAAATTCATAGACTGTACCCTTTCCAGTCCCGGAGCCTTACCATTAGCATAAGCATGAACTACTATTTCCGCACCGCTGTGAAGAGCAGTATCGGAAACACTGTCCATATCGCCTACAATGATATCCGGCTTTAAACCAAACTCCAGCAGAGCATCTGCTCCCCCGTCAACTCCTATCAAAACCGGTCGTTCTTCCTGGATATAGGAACTTATAGTTTTTAAATCTTCCTTGTAACTGCTTCCCCTGACTACTATAAGTACATGGCGGTTTAAAATATGGGTTTTAAGATAAGGTACATCCAGGTTACCCAGTAAAATATTCTTTTCCTTTTTGGCATATTCCAGGGTATTATCAACGAAATTATCCAGCTCTACCTGGATATTCTGGTTGGCTTTCTGCAGCTTCCGTTCGACTTCATCCAGGGTGAGAACTTTCCCTGCAGCAACCAACTTTTTAGCACTAAAAACCTGATCCCCTTGTATTTCTATCAGGCTACCTTCTTTGATTTCCTCGAATATCTGCTCTCCAACTTCATCAATAACCGGAATACCAGCCTTAAGTATCTTATATACACCTTTAGCCGGGTAACGGCCAGTTATTGAAGGTTGAACATTAATGATGGCCTGTGGTCGTATATCAATCAGGGAATTGGCTGCCACTTCATCAATATCATCATGATTGATAATAGCTATATCTTTTCTTTTCAGCCGTTTAACCAGATTTTTAGTACGCCGGTCCAGCCGAGCCCTTCCTGTAATACTACTCATCTTCCACCTCTATGTCCCAAACAGGTAAATTCTTT
>CAZUFR010000107.1:0-4735 GCA_964619655.1 uncultured Syntrophomonas sp.
TCTCCTCCTGCATCCTTAACTCTTCCTGTAACAGGTTAAACACCTTCTTCTGCTCCGCAGCATCAGACATTCCCAATTGTGCTGCTACACTGTTTAAGAGTTGCAAATCCCCGGCGTTTAACGAAGAATCCCGGGCCAGCTTTTCCAGCCCCTTCCTCCATGCTTCCCCCGCAGTAATACCCTCCCCAACCTGCAACAGTGCAGCACTTTCCTGGAACAGCAAAGAAACCGGTTTTTCACTGAAAACTGCCGTCCGGTTTAGCGCCCGGGATAGCGGGGTATAAGTGCAGGTAATTTCCTTCTCCAAAAAGCCCAGAGCCAACCTCATGTTCTTCAGCTCTTCTACTCTCCTCTCGAAGCGCCGCGCTCCACTTAACCCAAAACCACCAAAACCCCCTATTATTAAAGCAATACCCATAGTTTTAAAAAACATTTTCCCCTCCCCATTTCTACCGGGTATACATAACCAAAGGAGTATGCCACATTATCAATTGAAAATCCTATTAGGCGAAAAGCACAGTATTGGGGAAATCCTTACCCCTTACCCCTCACCCCTTACTCCTAACTCCTCACTCTAGACATTTGTAAGTTTCTAAATTCAGCGTTATTCTCACGACAACTTAATTATCAGCGCCTGTTTCCCATACTAATCCCACCTGACTATATCTTGTATGTGACCCGGGCCATTTTGCCGTGATAATATAACTGCCAGCTTAAAAGCCCTGCTTGTTAACAGTTCACGCATCACCGGGCGCCTTTCCAGTTCATCTAGAGTACTAGCATGTACACTGCTGATAACTGAGACCCCGGCATTAATACATTCCTGGATTGCCGCAACATCCTCCTGACGGCCAATTTCATCAGTAATAATTACCTGAGGAGAAAGGGAGCGCAAAGCCATAACCATTCCCTGTGCCTTGGGGCAGGCATCTAATACATCAGTTCGTGGACCTACATCCAGCTGCGGAATGCCCCGGTAACTTCCGGCCAATTCCGAACGTTCATCAACAATAACCACATTGCGAGCCGAGTATCGTTTACTACCATAAGCCAGGAGGCGGGCTAAATCTCTTAATATGGTGGTCTTACCACAGCGAGGAGGAGAAACAATTAGAGTATTAACGCTAGTCCCACCACTACCGCCACTTACATAAGGAAGCAGTGGAAGAGCACAGTCTTTTACCGCCCGCGCTATACGAAAACACAAACTGGAAAAGTCTTTCATAGTCTTGACCGACTCTCCCTGCAGCACAACCTGTCCTGCCAATCCCACCCGGTGTCCACCGGCTACGGTTATAAACCCTCTTCTTATCTCCTCTTCAAATGCATAAAGCGAATTATCGCTTATAGAAGCAATAGCCCGGTATATATCTTCTTCACCTACCCGGTATCCGCTTAAGATGTCTTCGCCAGGTTGCCCCCGAGAGTCCAGAGTAAAATCCTTATCCCCCATTTTTAATAACAGGGGTTGGCCACAACGCAAGCGGATTTCTTCCAGTTGCACACATTTGTCTTCCCCCAGACCTAGCAACAAATCCTTAACCGGTTGGGCGAAGTAGGGAAGTATTTCTCTTTTCAGCAACTCTTTACCAGAACCTGGCAATATTGACACCCCCCTGCTTTACCATAAATATTGGTTTGTGGTGAAAAATATGCATAAAAAAGGGCTGCCCTAGCAGCCCTTTGCAACTGGTAAATTTATCGATTAGGAATCAGGGTTTTTCATAAAATCTCCCTCATCCCCTACGCCTTCATCATAATCACTGTATGCATAGTCAAACGAACCATCATTTATAAAAACTACTTCATTACAGCGCGGGCAGATTATTTCGATTACATCATCTTCTTCAATTAAATCAGCATCAAAGCAAAGTTCCTCACCGCAATTATCGCATCGCAGCTCGATTACATCTTTGTCCTGCTTAAAGTTTTCCTCCAACTCGAAAAGGTCATCGTCAATACTTTCAATATAATCTTTAACTATATTAAACTCGGAACGCATATCTACCAGTATACCGGAAATATCATCCAATACCCCAAGAATACCAGTAATAATCTTACCCTGGGGGTTACCATCACTAATATTTAACCCTTCACTTAACCCCTGAAGATAGCTGACTTTTTCACTAATATCCCTCACAACCTTGCCTCCTTTTTTTAATTTAGGAAATAAACTGTGTTGGCATTAATATTATTGCTAAAAAATAAAGAAATAATCCTGGTTGATGAGAAATTAGGTTTGATTAGACACTGAACACACTGATAACTCTATTTAGCTTCCCAGGGATTGTCAAAATTTATAGAAAGATATACAATCGTGGTAAATAGAGTCAAATATAATATTACTTTCCAGTGCCGGTTTCTAATGGTATTAGATGACATCTAGTTAAGGGGGAAGGAGAATGCAGAAAAAGCATTACACTGCGCCGGTTAACAAAGTAATGAGCCTTAAGCAAGCTGTAGCTCAATTTGTCCAGGATGGCGCTTATTTGAGTTTTGGTGGAATTGGCGACCGCAGCCCAACCGCAGTAGTACATGAGGTGGCCCGGCAGGGTAAAAAGAATTTAAGTCTGGTTAGTGATACTTCGGTCTCATTTGTACATGATTCCATACTTATCGGCCTGGGCCTGGTAGACAAATTCGAAATCGCTTACAACTGGGGTGGCATTTGGGGTTCGGATGAAGTCTATCGCCGGGCCCTGGAACAGGAAATCCCTCACCGGATTGAAATTGAAGAATACTCCAACCTTTCTATCGGTATGCGTTTCCTGGCGGCTTCCATGGGCCTATCTTTTATGCCGGTAAAATCTCTGCTGGGATCGGATATTCCTGTACATAATTCTAAAATTAAAATAATTGATGATCCCTATACCGGTGAGCCGGTAGCCCTGGTGCCGGCTGCTTATCCCGATACAGCCTTTATCCATGTGCAGCGCTGTGACCAAATGGGTAATGCCCAGATCCTGGGGCATATCGGTGATGACGATTCCCTGGCCCGAGCAGCTGAGCATGTTGTTATTACTACCGAAGAGATTGTTCCTACTGATGAAATACGTCGTTACCCTAACCTTACCTGTATTCCTTATTATTGTGTAGATGCGATAGTACATGTTCCCTTTGGTTCACATGGCCGGGGCTGTTCATACTACTATGCTATGGATGTGCCTTACGGCAATCAAGTCAATAAAGCCTGGGCTACCCATGACGGGTTCCTGCGCTGGGCTGAAGAGTGGATTTACGGAGTCAATGACTGGGAGGGTTACTGCCAGAAAATAGGCTGGGACAGATTAATGCGCCTGGCCAGGGCTGAACAACGCTACCAGAAATATGGGGAGGTGAGATAAATGATCACAGGTAGTAATGAACATGCCAGCGACTATACCTTGATGGAGTTAATGGCTGCCACCATGGCCCGGGAATTTCGTGATATGGAAACCGCCTTTGTTGGTATTGGTCCACCATTAATCGCTGCTATGCTAGCAAAGTTTACCCATGCTCCCAATATGACTATAGCTGTAGAAGGAGGAGCTATCGGTTCTGCTCCCCGCCGGCTTCTCACCTGTATCGCTGATAGTACCATAGATGAACGAGCTTATAGTTGCCTGCCTATGTGGCGATTATTTGGTGACCAGCAGCGAGGCTTTTTTAATGTCGGCTTAATTGGGGCGGCTCAAATCGATATGTATGGTAATTTAAACACCACCGCCATCGGGGGCTATCCCCGGGCTACGGTTCGGGTAGCCGGCAGCGGCGGCGGAAACGATATCGGCTCTTCCGTAGGCCGTCTGCTTATAATGATGCGCCAGGAAAAAAGACGCTTTGTCGAGCGGGTAGATTATCTTACTACCCCGGGTTTTCTTTCCGGTGGTGATTCCCGGCAAAAAGCAGGCTTGCTCGGTGGCGGCCCTTCGGCTGTTATAACTGATATGGGGGTATTTCGTTTTGAGCCTGATAGCAGGGAAATGTACCTGGCCAGCTGCCACCCCGATCTGGAACCAGAACAGGTTAAAGCAAATGTCTCCTGGGATCTAAAAATCCAACCTGATTGTACTGTGACGGAAGTACCAACCTTGGAACAGGTAGAGATTATGCGCATTCTCGACCCTTACGGCCTGTACCTGGGTAACGGCCGTGCCAAAATGGCCGATCCGGAAAAAGGCTTCGACTTCTATATGGAGGTCCTGGAGAACAGCTATGATATGATGGAGCAGTTATTCGCCCGCAAGGGTTAAGAGTTACGAGTCGGGGCATAGGGGCAGACCCGTGTGTCTGCCCCTATGCCAATTTGATCTATGTTTATGGTCCTCTATCTCCCTTAGGCTCGATCCAAATACTCGCCAACACGCGTATCTATCCTGATTCTATCACCAGTATTAATAAATAAAGGTACTTTGACCGTGGCACCAGTCTCCAGAGTAGCGTTTTTAGTCGCCCCAGTAGCAGTATCACCCTTTACCCCGGGTTCAGTTTCAACTACCTCCAACTCCACAAAATTAGGAAGTTCCAGGCCGAGTATGTTGCCATGATATAAAAGCACATGTATATTCATATTTTCCAGCAGCCATTTAACCCCGTCACCTATGGCTTCCGCACTAATAGTTATCTGTTCATAATTTTCAGTATCCATGCATACATAGCCTTCGCCGTCATTATAAAGATACTGCATTTCCCTTTTATCCAGGTGAGCGCGGGGCACTTTTTCCCCTCCGCGGAAGGTTTTTTCTACCGAACCTCC
>CAZUFR010000108.1:0-4723 GCA_964619655.1 uncultured Syntrophomonas sp.
TCCGAGCTGCATAAACTCCCTGGTATCGGTTCTGCCCCGTCCTCCTCTTTTCCTTCCTCGCAGCCCTGCCTGGATTCCTCCCGCTTCAGCTTCCTCATCTCGAAGTAAATAAAACCGGCAGTTAAAGCAACGGACAGACCGTCGGAAATGGGGGCCGTTCTCCATACCCCATCTATACCCCAAAAATGCGGCAAAACCAGGAGCAGGGGAATAAAAATCAAAAACTGGCGTGACAGACTTAGTACAGCTGCCTGCTTGCCCTTACCTACGGCTTGAAAATATATAGAACTGGTTATCTGAAAACCCAGCACCGGCAGCAGGGCAAAGAAAATTAGCATGGCATGAACGGTCATAGCCGTAAGCGCAGTATCCCCTTTACTAAACAGCTCCACTAACGGTACCGGCCAAATATTAATGGCCAGGTATCCCGCCAGGGCTATACCGGTACCGGCCAAAACTGCCATTCTCCAAGTTTCCCGCACCCGCTTATATTGGCGGGCGCCATAATTGTAGCCGATAATCGGTTGCGCACCCTGACTGAGGCCCAATACCGGCATAAACAGCAAGGTGGATATGCTCATTACAATGCCAATGGCCGCCAGGGCCATATCTCCACCGTAAAACATCAAAGTCTTGTTTAATATGAGCTGCTGAATACAGGAGGCGGCCTGCATGGCAAAAGGGGCAAAACCAATAGCCATGATACTGGCCAGCACCGGCCATGTTGGTCGCAGGTTTTTCCAGCGGATTTTCACCAGACTTCTGCCGGTAAAGAAATAGCTTAATACCCAGATAGCCGAAACTAATTGCGCCAGTATAGTGGCAAAAGCTGACCCCTTTATCCCCCAATGGAATATAAAGATGAAAATATAATTTAGAGCTACACTTACTACCGCCCCTAATATCTGGGTATACATAGCCATCTTGGGATTACCTTCGGCCCGAATGAAGTTATTCATGCCCATACTAATAGAGCCAAAAACCGACCCCAGCATAATGATTTGGGTGAAATCACGAGCATAGGGAAGTACGTCGGCGCTGGCTCCAAAAGTAATCAAGATCGGTTCCGTAAACAGCAGGAATAATACCGCTAAAATCGCAGGCAGAAGGATTAACATGGTCATAGCATTTCCTGCTACCTTCTCCGCCTCATCCTTCTTCTGCTCGCCCAGTTTAAGCGAAATCAAAGCGGTAGCACCAACCCCGATTAACAGAGAAACCGCCATAAGTAGAATCATAATAGGAAAGGCTACCGTGGTTGCCGCTATCGCAGTGAACCCTATCCCCCGACCTACAAATATCCGGGCTATGACATTATAAAGGGAACTGACCAGCATGCCGACAATAGTTGGCAGAGAAAAACTCCATAATAGTTTACCTATGCTTTGGTCACGCATTTGCTCTGAACGATCCATATGATAACTCCCTCAACTATTTGAAATAAAAGCCAAAACAGTATGAAAAAGAGGCCTACCCCTTAGTATACGGGATAGGCCTCTTTGATAACAAGCAAATTATTAGGTAGATGATTTCTTGAATAATTTTGGTTTTTCTAGGATGCTAGTTTCAAACTTTTGATAATTACCGTAGCTGCTTCAGCTCTGGTAGCATTATTCTGAGGCCGGAAGGTATTATCGGGATAACCGCTGATAATGTTCTTTTCGCTGGCAGTTACTACGGCATTCTTAGCCCAAGCGGAAACCTTAGCGCCATCGGCAAAAGTTTTTCCTTCCTGAGTCTCGGCCAGTTTTGCCGCCTTAGCTATCATCACTGCCATCTGCTCCCGGGTAATAGAATCATCCGGACCAAAGGTGGTATCACTGTAGCCGCTAACTATTCCGTTAGCTGCTGCTGTAGCTATGAAGTTTTTCGCCCAGTGATTAGCAGTATCCTCAAAGACCTTGCCCGTTTTCTCCGGTAACTGGAAGGCTTTTACGACAATAGTAGCAAACTCTGCCCGGCTAATACCCTGGTCAGGTTTAAAGGTGCCATCCGGATATCCTCCTATAGCTCCAGAAGCCACTAATTCTGCAATAGCTTTTTGCGCCCAATGGCTTTGAATATCACTTAGATTTACTATCTTACCCGATACAGGTGCGGACTCTTCTTCCTTCATTTCTACCTTTTCAGTAGCTATAACTGCGAACTTGGTAAAGTGTTTGGTCTCACCACTAACTTTACCTGCTGCTAAATCCACCTTCACGTTATCCAGAGCAATCCACTTATTATCTTTCTCGCTCAGGTAATAGATACTAAGGTCGTACTTGTTAGTATCCACCTTGGACTTGTCGAAGGTGATAGTAATAGTAACTGGTTTATTAAAGTTCCCGGCTTTGTCTTTGGTAATCTCCATTACATCACTGAGCAATTTGCTCTTTTCAGCCATAGGTAACTTGGCAATATCAGCTATTATCTGCATTGCCACTTTGATGTTCTGGTCAAATGCAGCCGCCGGAATCTCAATTCTGGTTCCATACTCGGTTATGGTTCCTCCGTCTTTACCAATTCCCTGTTCAACTGCCGGACCAGCTCCTCCTGCTCCGACTGTAGTACCAGTAGTAGTAAATTCAAAGGACTGTTTTGTACCCAGGGTACCCCCATTATTGGCTTCAACCCCAGCACCCAATTCTACTACATAAGTAGTACCTGTTTTCAGGTTATTAAACATGAGTTCAAGCCGGCGTAACTTGACCGCGTCATTTCCCGAGCCTTGCTTGATGTAATTATGATTTGACCATCTTACTTCGTTTCCGGTGGTTTTTTCATAAACACGAATCTGGTTCAGGTTTTTATCCAAGGTTCTGTCCATACCATTACCAAAGTCAAACTGCAATAGTGTGTCAGTAGCTGAGAGTTTTACTTTGTTAAAGCTAAGAACCTTAAGGCTTCCAGGAGTTCCACTGCCTTCGCCCCCACCGGTTCCGGTACCTCCACCACCGCCGTTGTTTCCGCCACTATCGCCGCCACCACCAATAACAGTTTGTTCATAGGTGACAAATTTGGTAAAGTGTTTGGTCCAGATGACCAGATCGCTACCAACATCTATCTTCCCGTCTCCACCTGGGGGAATGTTGTCATCCGCCCAGGTCTGGCTGTTTTCAGCACAGATACGGGTTATGGGAATAAATGTTCCGCTTTTAAAATAGCCTACATCCTTCCCGGCCTGACCGGGAATGACTAATTTTACAGCCTGGTTGGTGAAAGTAAGAGGTACATCACCAAAACCTACCTCAATAACTGTTTTCACCGTAGCGGTTTTACCCGCATCCGGAGTAACGTTAACACTTTCAGCTAGTACAGTGGGGACATTTATGGTTCCATCCCATCCCGCAGGAGCGCTGATAATTGTTCCCTCTGGGATTTCTACCTGTACCGGACTAGCAGCAATAGAAGTATTGGCAGCTATGGTTAGAGCAGGAAGAGCATCAGTCTCAACCTTACCATCTGACTGCGCATTCAGTAAGCCTGCCACATTAATAGTGGCATCACTTATACTTTCAGGAACGGTTATCGTAGCTGCCGGAGTAGTACCGGTAACCGCCAGATTCTTATGGCTGTCGTCTACTTCTACCGCCTCCTGGGAAATTACTTGCATAATCCGTTGCTCTAATTTGGCACTGTTATACCCGGTTGCTTTTACTGCTATGCTATAATTACGAGCTTCATTGAAGACTCCGGCATTGATATTAATATTACCTTCGGTAATTGTATACTGCCCTTTGATTGAGTTGCCATCTACGGTAATATCCGTTATCGCAGTCCTCCAGGCGGCATCATCAGTAAAAGTAATATCGATGGCCTGGCCTGCCAGGTTATTAGTTGTATCACCTGACAGAGCCGGTGGTGTCAATTTTACACTACTACCAAACTCAGTAGTAAAGTCTTCCACAATTCCGCCATCCAAGGACTTAATCTGTTTGTCGGGGTCATCACTCTTAATATAAGCAATGGTTACCTTTTGACTGGCGGATATCTTAGTTTCAAGTTGTAACTTAATTTTTTCCGGGGTATTCGTTTTTGATACAACGGTTACGGCAATATCGGAGCCATCAGCCTTTACTGTAAACTGTCCCAGCGTACCGACAGGGTCTGCCATTTCCTTGTCAAACGTTAAGCTGATACCTCCTTGGCCGGTAGCTTCCGCCCGTTGCAGTACTGGTGCCTCGGGTAATTCCTCCAAGGGTAAAGTATTGCTCACCTTCAGCTCGACAAAGTTTTCCAGAACCTCTCCATAGGCTGATTTGATATGCAATGAATCATCCGTAGTACTCCTGGTATATCCAACGGTAACTGTCTGTCCACCCTGCACCTTATCCACCAGCACCAATGTAATTCGGTCCCCGGAATAGCCGGCAGTTATAGAATTGACTGCTACTTCACTACCATTTACCTTTACTGCAAACTGTTCGGCTACCCCATATTTTTCAGGAAGCACTATCTGCTTATCGAAGACCAGCATCAAATCTCCCTTGAGGGCGACTTCGGCTACTTTTATCTCCAGGGATTGGGGGGCTTGCATAGTCTGAATGACCTCACTGCAACCATAGCCAGCAGCCAACACCTTGATGTTATAGTCACCGGCAGCGTTGAATGCTGAAGCGTCGATAGTTATGGAACCATCAGTTATGGAGTATTGTTGGGTTGTTATTTCCTGACTGTTAACGGTAATACCGGTTACGGCTTTTCTCCAGGCCGCATCAGTATCAAAGGTAAGGACTACTTC
>CAZUFR010000109.1:0-4720 GCA_964619655.1 uncultured Syntrophomonas sp.
TGGGGGATAAGTCAGTGAAGAGGATGGTATTAGCCATAACCGGGGCCAGTGGGGTAATTTATGGGATTCGTATGGCCGAGGAATTATTATTAAGAGACTTTGAAGTACATCTTATTGCCAGTGATGCCGCCTGTATAGTGTTGGAACAAGAATTAGACTGGGATTTTAGTTCCGGTCGGGCCCAAACTTTTTGCCAACATCTTCCCGGAAGTAATCTGGTTTATTATGATAATGATGATATAGCTGCTGTGCTGGCCAGCGGTTCTTTTCAAAGTCAAGGAATGATAGTAATGCCCTGCACTATGTCAACTTTGTCCGCAATAACTTATGGGAGTTCCAATAATTTAATAACCCGAGTAGCAGACGTTATGCTTAAGGAAAAAAGACAACTGATTATGGTTCCTAGGGAGACGCCACTTAGTACTATACACCTGCGCAATATGTTGTTGCTTTCACAAATGGGAGTACACATAGTACCGGCTATGCCGGGTTTTTATAGTAAACCAACCAGTATAGATGATATAGTCAATTTTTTGGTAGGTAAGGTGTTGGATTTGCTAAATATACCTAATGATTTATACCACCGTTATGTTTAAAGAATTGTTGGTTTTTGTCTCATTTGAATTTATAATAAGAATAATTGTGCTCCAAGGAGAGATATATGCCTGAAATAAATTTTTTTAAACTGGTAGAAAAGGAACTGGCGTTAGTTGAATCTGGTCTGGCAGAAAACCTGGATAGTTCTATTAATATTATGAACCAGGCTTCAGTACACCTGGTTAAGGCTGGAGGCAAAAGGTTACGTCCGGCATTCGCCCTGCTGGCCGCCAGGTTTTATGGGGAAGACCTGGAGGAAGTTATACCAGCGGCGGTAGCCCTGGAGTTAATCCACATGGCTAGCCTGGTTCACGATGATGTTATTGATAATTCATCTATCCGCCGGGGTACGGAAACCGTAAAAAGTGGATGGGGGAATCGAGTATCTATTTATGCCGGTAATTATGTTTTTGCCCGCTCACTGTCAATCATATCTACTTATCAGCGCAGTGATTTAATCGATGTACTGGCCCAGGCCAGTATGAAAATCTGCGAAGGCGAGATTATACAGATGTTAAGCTGTTACAATGTAAATCTGGGCTTAAAGAATTATCTGCGCCGGATCGAACGAAAAACGGCATTGTTAATATCGGTAAGCTGTGAGTTAGGCGCCATGATAAGAAATGCACCACCGCAGGAGATTTTAGCTCTTAGGAATTATGGGTATTATCTGGGTATGGGATTTCAAATTACCGATGATATTCTGGATATTATCGCTGATGAAGAGACTTTGGGTAAGCCTACTGGAAGTGATATTAGACAAGGGGTAATAACGTTACCCGCTTTATACGCCCTCAGGCATGACCCTAACCGGCAAGAACTGGCCAAATTGCTTTCGTCGCCGGAAGCTTGTACCAATGAAGCCCAGCGTATTATAGAGATAATTAGCGATTCTGATGGAATTGATTATGCCTATTATGTAACTCAACATTTTGCCTTAAAAGCACAAAAACAACTGGATTTACTGCCCGATTCGTCAGTTAACAAAAACCTGTATGATATAGCCGATTTTATTATAGCTCGAGAATATTAAGAATAGAGGAGTAACTCTATGGCTTTAAGCGATATGTCTCCGGAAGAAAAACAGACTATAATCGAACACCTGGAAGCATTGCGTAACTCGCTAATAATTGCGTTTGTTGCTATTATTATTGCTGCTGTTTTCTGCTTTTATTATAGCGAAGAGATTCTGGCCATTATTACTTCTCCCTTACGTTCCTTAAACGAAGGCCTGATAGTAACCGGTGTAACCGAGGCCTTTTTTGTAAAACTGAAGCTTTCCTTTTACGGCGGCTTTATTATTGCCTTTCCTGTAGTTGCCTGGGCCTTATGGAGATTTTTTAAACCGGCCCTGTACCCATCTGAGAGAAAGTATGTTTTCGTATTTGTTCCCCTGGCGGTAGGATTATTTACGGTAGGGGTTTTGTTTGCTTATTTTGGTATATTGCGTTTAGTTTTAAATTTCTTTATATATATAGCCGGGGAAAATCTGGATACTATGTTCAAAGTTGACCAGTACGTTTCATTTGTACTGGCCTTTACTATTCCCTTTGGACTAGTTTTTGAATTACCGGTGGTGGTCTTTTTTCTGACCAAGCTAGGAATTGTAAAATATGAAGCGATGGCCCGTAATCGCAAATATGCTTTGCTGGTTATTGTAATACTGGCAGCAGCTCTTACCCCTGGCCCCGATCCTATTTCCCAGATGATGATGGCTGGTCCGGTCTACCTGCTTTATGAAATCAGCATATGGGTATCTAAGTTTGCCAAACCAAGAAAGACGGAGGTGGCTGAAGAAACGGAGTAATGCTTTGATATTCCTTTATTTGGCCTGGCGGCTTGTCCTTTACAAAATAATTGCTTTTTGTCATAATAACACTAAAGAAAAGGGTCAATATGGGGTGATTTTATTACGGGGAAGTTAATTACAAAGGAGGGAATACCTTGTTTGGTTTAATTGGAAACTTCGGACCATGGGAATTGCTTTTAATTCTGGTCATAGTATTGATTATAGTAGGACCCGGTAAACTGCCCCAGGTAGGACAGTCTATGGGGAAAGCACTACAGAACTTCAGGAAGGCGAAAGAAGAAGATCTCGATGAACTGGAGGAGAAAAAAGAAGAATAACGGGTCTGGTAACAGGCCTTTTTTTTAACAGGAATGGGTAGGTATTATAAATGGCACATCTATTTCCGGTATTTCTCAACCTGTCAGATAAGAAATGTCTGGTAGTCGGTGGAGGTCAGGTGGCGGAACGAAAAATAGCCGACCTTTTGGAGTGTGAAGCTAATATTAGTGTAATTAGCCCGACAGCCGGAGATTTAATCCGGCTGTGGTCAAATCAGGGCTTAATTAGCTGGCAGGCTAGAGAAATAGCAGATAGTGATTTGGACCATGTTTTTATGGTCTTTGTAGCTACCAATAATATGCATACCAACCAGATGGTGGCTAACTGGTGCAGAGAGCGGGGAATACTGATAAACGCTGTGGATGACCCCCCTAATTGTGATTTTTATGTTCCCGCGGTAGTGCGGAGAAATTCCCTGGTAGTGGCAATATCCACCGAGGGCAAGAGCCCTATGTTCGCCAGGAAATTGCGGGAACAATTGGAAGAACTTATCGGGGAAGAGTATGGAGAATTTGTTGATTTCCTGGGTGAGCAACGGGAGTATATTAAACAAGCAGTTACGGATATCAAAGAAAGGAAAAGGATATTTGCAGCTCTGGCAGATTCGGATATTCTGGATTTGCTTAAGGCGGGGGAGAGAGAGAGGGCAAAGGAGCGGATGGAACAATGTATGTCCTTCTGGCAGGACTGAACCATAAAACAGCTCCAGTTAATATCAGGGAGAGGTTTGCTTTCTGTGGAGCTAATCTTAATAATGCATATGAATTCTTTAAAGATAATACCGACATTGAAGGAACGGTAATACTAACCACCTGTAACCGCACTGAAATTTATGCTACCACCCGGGATATTGAGCAGGGCATGGTAGTCTTAAAAGATTTTATGTCACAGTATAGTGGGATGGATGATCAGCAACTGGAAGGCTATCTTTACCAGCCTAATTGTTATGATGCTATTTACCATCTGTTTCGGGTAGCAGCGGGATTAGATTCCATGATGGTGGGTGAATCCCAGATATTGGGTCAGGTGAAAGATGCTTATCTGGTAGCAGTACAGGCAGGTGCTTCCGACGGGGTACTTAATACCCTTTTTCAAAAAGCCATTTATGTGGGTAAAAAAGTACGCACGGAAACCCAGATTAACAAACAACCTTTGTCAGTACCCTATGCGGCGGTGGAGTTGGCCCGGCGCAGTTTGGGATCTCTAGAGGGAAAAACGGTAATGGTAGTAGGAGCAGGTGAAATGAGTGAACTCACCACTCGTTGCTTGATGGAGAACGGAGTACAGTCAGTTATAGTTTCTAATCGTTCTTATGATAAAGCGGAAGCTATGGCCCGGACATTTAATGGACGGGCAGTTCATTTCGACCTGTTGGCTACGGAAATGAACCAGGCAGATATTATTATTAGTTGTACCGCTGCCAGCCATTATGTTATCCGACCGGATAATTGCAAAGAGGTACTGGAATCCAGGCAGGGCAGAAAAATAATATTGATTGATATAGCCGTTCCCAGGGATATTAATCCCTCTTTAGAGGAGATTAATGGTGTTTTTATATATGATATAGATGATCTGCAAGGTGTAGTAGATGCCAACCACCTGGAAAAACAGAAATCGATAAGACAAGCGGAGCGTATTATTACTACGGAAATTGATGATTTTAATGAATGGTTGGCAGGTCTTTATGTAGTTCCAGTGATTACGGCTTTAAAATCATTAGGTGAAATAATAAAACAGAATGAGCTAAAAAAGGCTTATAACCGCCTGGGGAAGATTTCCCCCTACGAGGAAAAAGTTATAAGCTCCATGGCTAACTCTATTATTAACCAGTTTATTCACTTCCCTATCGTAAATCTCAAAGAAATGGCCAACAGTAACCAGGGACACCTTTATGCAGAAGTGGTCAAAAAGCTTTTCGGCCTGGAAATTGACATGAAGGAGCAAGAAAAGTATGAAACATCTGAAATTGGGAAGCAGGGGTAGCAAGCTAGCCCT
>CAZUFR010000110.1:0-4718 GCA_964619655.1 uncultured Syntrophomonas sp.
ACCTGGGCTATAGTGAGCTTTTTATGAAAAGCTGGCAATTATATCGTTTCCTGCTGCCACTGGGGGTAATGCTGGTGGTTTTTATGTTTTTTTATCGTTATGCTCCCAATAAAAAAATCCGCTTCCGGGAAACTATCCCGGGGGCAGTTTTCTCCAGCCTGGGTTGGGTAGTTACCTCCTGGGCATTTTCATTCTATGTTAACCAGTTTGCTAACTTCACCCGCACTTATGGCAGCATCGGCGGTATTATAATTCTGCTTCTGTGGCTATATTTGAGCAGCATGGTTATCCTTATCGGCGGTGAAATCAACGCCACCCTCTCCTTCTACAAAAAAAGCAGGTGATAATTCCCCTGCCCTCAAGCCCGGTACTCAGCGCTAATATTAACCCTGCACTAAGTCAAGATGTTACGAGTGCCGGAGAACATTGTTGTACCCGCAGGGTGTACTTCCACTATAATTTAAGAATTCTAATACCCTATCTTTTAACCATGTATTCATTAGTTTGCATTCAAATACGGGTTTTTGCAGTAACATCAAATTAGAATTATACTTATCCACCGATTATAACCAGGTTTTCCGACGGTAAACAGAGGCGGTAGGTTTTCCCCGCCACCAGCCTTGGTCCTGCGCTTTTAGAAATGTGTACTTTAATATTTGTTTCCTCCTGGAATTGAAAAGTATAGCTATAAAAGGAAAGTTCCTCCTTGCCATCAATGAGCTCTGCGGTAAGGCAGTTCTCCTCTCGACTATCAGCCAATTTGACATATTCCGGGCGTATGGCTACAGATATTTCCTGGTTAACCACCAATCGATTAAGGTTATCGGGGTACAAACTTAAATAACCTGTACTCAGGCCGATATCCACCCTGGAGCCTTCAATTCCGCTTACTATACCATCAAATATGTTTTCCATTCCGGTTAGACGGGCTACTGTTTCATTGGCCGGGCGCTCGATAATAGTTTGGCGCTCACCCCACTGTAGCAAACCACCAGTTTCATAAACTGCCATTTTACTACTTAAACGATAGGCTTCCGCCAGGTTGTGGGTAACAAAAAGCACATGTCCCCGGAAATCAGACTGTATCTCCAATAGCTCTGCTTCCAGCCGTTCCTTTACCTGGGTATCCAGGGCGGAAAAAGGCTCGTCCAGTAGCAATACTTCCGGTTCCGGCGCTAATGCGCGGGCTAATGCTACCCTTTGCTGTTGCCCTCCGGATAACTCCACCGGGTAACGATGACCAAAATGGTCCAGCCTCATCTTACCTAATAGTTGCTGCACCCGTTCATTTCGTTCAGTAGCCGGTAACTGTCTTATCCCAAAGGCTATATTATCATGAACGGTCAGGTGGGGAAACAGGGCATAATTTTGAAAAAGAAAACCTATCTTGCGTTGCCGGGCCGGTAGATTGATTCCTTGTTGGCTATCGAATAAAACCTGTTCATTCAATACAATTCTGCCCCGGTCAGGGGTCATCAGCCCGGCTATGCACTTTAAAGTCATAGTTTTACCACAACCGGACGGTCCTAGAATCGCCATTATTTCCTGGCCAACCACAAAGTTAACCTCCAGTTTAAACTCGGGCAGGGATTTCTTAATATCTATACTAAGAATCAGCAGTCACCTCCCTGACCGGGTGGCTGCTAAACCGGCGTTGATATTTTTTCCAGTAGTTTAAAGCTACTATGCTGGCAAGGGAGATTAATAAAATTACCAGCACCCAGATTACGGCTTGCTGCTGCCTGCCGCCCTCAACCAGGAAATATATAGCCACCGGTATAGTCTGGGTTCGGCCCGGAATATTGCCAGCCAGCATCAGGGTAGCCCCGAATTCCCCCAGGGAACGGGCAAAGGCCAGAATGGTTCCCGCCGCTATTCCCGGCCAGGCCATAGGTATAGTGACCCGCCAGAAAATGATCCATTCCGAAGCACCCAGAGTACGGGCAGCATCCTCAATGTTAGCGTCAATCTGTTCAAAGGCTCCGCGGGCAGTCTGGTACATTAAAGGAAACGATACTACCGCAGCGGCAATTACTGTTGCCGACCAGGAGAAAACCACCGGTCGGCCTATTTCAAAAAACAGTGACCCCAGCCAGCCGTTCCTTCCCAGAATCCACAACAGGATGAAACCTACTACCGTAGGTGGTAAAACCAGGGGTAGAATAAAAATTCCATCCAACAAGCTTTTGCCCTTGAATTCATGCCTTGCCATCCAGCGGGCTATTATAATACCCAGGATAAAAGTGATGGCGGTTGCTACCAATGCTGTTTTTAATGATATCCAAAGTGGATTTAAATCCATCACTGCCATTATTTTTACCTATTCCTTAAACTCTCCTACCTCTATTCAGAGGGTTAACAACAATTACCCGGCACTCAGTCGAATCTTGACTGGGTACCGGGTATACGTTTGCTTATTTTACCATAGTAAAGCCATGTTTTTCGAAAACTGCTGCTGCTTTATCACTGCTTAAGAAATCAACAAAAGCTTTGGCCTCCTCCTGGTTTTTACTATCCTTAACTACTGCTACCGGATAAACCAGGGAGGAATGCCAACTGGCATCGGCTACTGCCGCTACTTTAACCTTGTCCGATATGTTAGCATCAGTCTGATACACTAAACCAGCTTCAGCATCGCCACTTTCAACGTAGGCCAGTACCTGACGTACATCCCTGGCATAAACCAGTTTGCTTTTTACTTTGTCCAATAAATTAAGACTGGTCAAGGTCTCAGAAGCATATTTACCTGCCGGAACCGATTCCGGTTCACCCATAGCAATTTTTTGGGCTTTTTCTAAATCCTCAAAGCTCTTAATAGTATCATTATCTTTGGCTACAACCAAAACCAGCGTGTTTTTAACAATGTCTTTACGAGTTTCTTTGACGATCAAATCCTTTTCATCTAAAGCATCCATTTTACCCTTGGCGGCAGAGATAAATACATCAGCCGGAGCTCCATTTTCAATCTGCTGCTGCAGGGAACCGGAAGAAGCCAGGTTAAAATCAAAGCTTACATTCGAATGTTCCTCCTGATAGGCCTTCTCAATATCAGCCATAGCATCAGTTAAGCTGGCAGCAGCTGATACCAGTAAAGTTACAGGCTCAGCACTCTGCTGTACTTCAGGTTCCTTAGGGGTATCGGCGTCCTGGTTACCGCAGCCAATTAAAGCGACTGCCAGAAATACCATAATAAGTCCGGCTATAAACCACTTCCTGGATGTAAAATTACGCATTTCCTCTTCCTCCTCAAAAAAATAAAGTTTAACATCTTACTTTCCTTGCAATCCCCGATTCGCCATACACCCTCCTTTCACAAGCTTTTTCACAGACTTTGTTAGCCCTTAACGGTCTAAAGCTAATCATAGCAATAGCATTTTATTGCCATCTGATTTACAATTAAGAATAGTTAAACGGCAATAACTCACCCTATAAAACAAACCCCGTTAAAATTAAACTATTCGACCGATATGTACAGCATTCAACCCAATATAACTAAATATAATATAACATAACATTTGATCAGATTACATGGTTAAACCACTTCCGACTATGAAATTAGTTTTGTTTGTTTCTATTGCGAAAAACCTGTTGATTGGTGTTAAGTAATTATATATCCTGGTTTGTCGCTATAATCTGTTTACCCCTAACTCCCGACTCCTAACTCTAGACCTTAATCAAGTTCAGATTCAAAGTAATTTACTAAAGACAACTTTTAACTTTTTTATCAGCATATATTTCGTACTTAGATAGGAGGTAACTCATGCGTAAAGAAAGCAACCCCCTTACACCAGCAGAAATCGCTGAAATACTCAAAATAAGCAAATACACCGTTTATGAAATGGTAAAACGAGGTGAACTCCCGGCCTACCGAGTTGGTAAAAAGATTCGAGTCGACAGCCATGATCTACAAGAGTATATTGACAAAGGTAAGGGGAACGAGCCTGTTTTCGATGAACAATTGGGCATACCACCGGCTTCCCTTCTGGAGTCACCACTTTTAGCGGTTGAAACCACCCAAGAACCCGGGTTGATAATCTGTGGGCAGGACCTTTCCCTGGATATACTTGGTCGCTACCTGGAACATCACCCGGCAGGAGTGCGGGCTTATCGGCAGAACATGGGTAGTTTTGCCGGACTGCTGGCACTTTATCAGGATAGAGCCGACCTGGCAGCTATCCACCTCTGGGATAGTGATAGTAATTCCTATAACATACCCTATGTCCGCCGCCTGTTACCTGGTATTCCCACCGTCATCATCCATTTGGGCTGCCGTATGCAGGGCTTTTATGTAGCCCGGGGCAACCCCAAAAATATTCAGCAGTGGGAAGATTTGATACAACCAGGTATCCGTTTCGTTAACCGGGAAGCCGGATCTGGAACCAGGGTGCTTATTGATGAGCAATTTCGGGTTTTAGGCATTAATCGTCAGATGGTTAAAGGCTATGAAAACCTGGAATTTTCCCACCTGGCTGTTGCCAGCGCTGTTTCCCGTGGAATCGTGGATGTTGGCGTAGGTAATGAAAAAGCCTCCATGCAGGTAAGGGATATTGATTTTATCCCTCTACGGCGAGAAAGATATGAACTGGTAATTAAAAAAGAAGATATCAACCGGGCACCCTTTCAAGTGGTACTGGAAATCCTTAAATCTTCGGCTTTTAAAACCGAATTAGAGGGATTAGGTGATTATGATTTAAGTGAAACGGGAGATATTGTAGCTG
>CAZUFR010000111.1:0-2604 GCA_964619655.1 uncultured Syntrophomonas sp.
TAATTTCGCAGGGCTACTGGTCGGCCGGGCGAACACATGGGTTCGCCCCTACAATAACGGAGGTCGGATATCGGAGGTCGGATATCGGAGGTCGGATGACGGAGGTAGGGGGGCGGATCACGTGAATGTCACTATGTTTTCTTTGACCCCTAACCCCTCTCTCACCCCTCACGCCTAACCCCTAACCCCTAACCCCGACGACTGACGACTATTTATTCCCCTCACCCCTTACAAGTCATGGTTTCCCATTTACTGCCTGAAGCTTAGAACAGCGCCGATTAGAAGATAACACCATTTCTCTTGCAATAAGAGAAAGGTCATGAATATAAAAACAATAAACGCAAAAAGTCCTATATAATATCACCACTATTTATAATAGAAAAAATGAGTCTCTTAGGTGATATATTTATATTTTTTTTACCTTTAATATGGTAATGAAACGAAAATTAGAAAAATTTGTTAGGAGGTGTCCCCATGTTAAATACTTTTAAGTGCTTGCTAAAAAGTGAAGAAGGACAAGGAATGGCCGAATATGGACTTATACTGGCAGGTATTGCCGTAGTGGTAATTATTGCAATTGTCGCATTGGGAGAGAGACTGACCGGACTATTTGATGGTATAGTCTTTGATTTGGGTAGCGGTGAAGGTGGAGTTTGATAGTATCCGCTACTAAGACAGCCCTACTTGTTGCAAGTAGGGCTTGTTTTTACCTCTTAAAGGTGGGAAGGTCATGTTTCTAGATTACATATTATTAGTAATCATTTTATTAGCCCTGGTATTTGACCTCAGGGAAAGGCGTATTCCCAACCTGTTAATAGTGCTGGGCCTAATAAGTGCAGGGGTATATCATGGCTATACAGCCAAAATAGCAGGACTTGTTTATTGTGGGCAAGGTTTGCTAATCGGAATACTGCTCCTGCTAATTCCTTTTCTTATGGGAGGGATGGGAGCGGGGGATGTCAAGTTGCTTGGTGTGGTAGGGGCCATAAAAGGTTACCTTTTTGTGATTAGCACCTTCCTGTGGATGGCCCTATGGGGTGGTATAATTGCTATTTTACTTCTTATCTATCAGAGAAAATTATGGAAGACTTTCAGCAGGTTAGGCAGAGGCTTGATGATGACTGCTATTGGGGCGATGCCCTTATCACAGGCCGTTAGTAAACAGGAATTCAGTTTGTATTATCCTTATGCATTGGCTATAGCTCTGGGTGTGCTAAGTAGCTATGTAAAGGCATGGTGCTGATATATGAGGGATTTTTTAAAACGAATTAAAGGGGACAAGGCCCAAGCAATGGTAGAAATGGCATTGGTATTACCGATCCTTATATTACTGCTGGTAGGTATATGTGAATTTGGTAGGATTTTAGGTGCTTATTTGTTATTAAACAATATGGTTCGTGATGGTGCCCGTTATGGGGTAGTTGGATATAGTGAACAGCAGATTGAAACACTGATCCGTGATAAGAGGGCCTGGATGAATGATGATAGTTTACAGATTAGTATTACTCCGACTGAGGCTGACCGGCAGAAGGGAGAAGAGCTTCAGGTAGAAGTAGTCTACGCTATTGATTTGATGACACCGTTAATGGGTGAAATACTACCTGATCCGCTGTCGATTTCTGCCAGTTGTGCTATGAGGATTGAATAATGATGTATAAACTACTCCGACGAATTAAACAGCTGGCTAAAAACGAAGAAGGAACGGTAATAGTTTTATTAGCAATAAGCATGGTGGTTCTGGCCGGTTTTACTGCCCTGGTTACCGACGCCGGTTTGCTGTTTGTTAATCATAGCAGAATAAGTAATGCCATTGATAGTGCGGTGCTGGCCGGGGTACAGGAACTACCGGTAAATCCAGAGCAGGCGCTGGAGATTGCCAGTAATTATGCACTTCGTAATGGTATGGCCCCTGAAGAATATGAGTTTGTTATCACCGATCCGTACTCCATCCGAGGTACGGTTGAGCGTCAGGTGGGATTTTTCTTTGCCCCGTTATTAGGTTTTAATGGCGGACAGGTGCATAGCTCCGCCAGGGCCAGTATTAAACCGATAGTAGCTAGTACTGGCATTGTACCTTTTGGGGTACTGGAGGGGAATTATAGTTTCGGACAGGAAGTTATTCTTAAAGAAGGGGCAGGCGAAGAGCTTTATCCTGGTTGGTTTGGGGCTCTCAGGCTGGGAGGTAGCGGAGCTTCTGTTTACGAGGCGAATGTTAAGCAAGGTTATTCGGCTGAAATAAAAATAGATGATGTGATTGAAATAGAATCCGGAAACATGTCGGGACCTACCCAAACGGGTATAGGTTACCGGTTAAACTCTTGCTGCCATGTACCCTGCTGTCAGATAAATCAATTTGTGCAAGGTTGTCCCCGTATCCTTATTATTCCGTTTATTAATATAGAAGAGATTGACTCCGAAGGACATCCATATTCTGTAAGAGTGGTTGGCTTTGGCGCCTTCCTGGTAGATAGTTACGTGGGTAGTGGTAATGAAAACAAAGTTAAAGGGCGCTTTATTCGTTATGTAGCTCATGGCAAAACCGGAGAAACCAGCCATGACTATGGTTTATATAGTGCCGAACTTTGCGAATAGGAGGAGTCGCTG
>CAZUFR010000111.1:2704-4703 GCA_964619655.1 uncultured Syntrophomonas sp.
CAGCCATGACTATGGTTTATATAGTGCCGAACTTTGCGAATAGGAGGAGTCGCTGTTGTTTAAAGGAAGTAAGAAATATTGGATTTTGGCTGTGTTATGCGGATTGGCTACCGCCTTTTTCTCCTACCAATACCTGCAGGATTTAAAGACACGTTATAGCCCTGATAATCTGGTGCCTGTACTTATGGCCAGTGAGAAAATTAATAAGGATAGTATTATAAATGCGAAACAGCTTACGCTGGACTATCTTCCAGCCCAGTATGTGCATCCCCAGGCCCTGTCGGACAAGAAAGGTGCGGCCGGAAAAATTGCTATAGTAGAAATCATGGCCGGGGAACAGGTGCTGGAATCGAGGTTGCTTAGTGAGAGTAATCGTAGGCAGCAACTAGCATATAACATTCCAGAAGATTGCCGGGCTGTTTCCATTGCTATAAATAACATTAGCGGTGTAGCCGGGTATATTAAGCCGGGAGACTATGTAGATGTAGTTGTTACTATGGATATAGCAGATGTTGGTACTAACGAGAACTCCAAGCCTTATAGCATTTTAACCCTTCAGAAAATTAAGGTACTGGCTGTAGGCGAAAACATTGAACTAGGGGACAAGAAGAGTGCTAGTACCGGCAAGACCATAACCCTGGCAGTGTCTATTAATGAAGCGCTACCGTTAGTGCTGGCATCTGAGCGGGGTAATCTCAGGCTGTTACTACGCTCTCCGATAGATAATTCTAAGATTAGTTTGCCTCCATATCAGCCTGGAAACCTTTTAGAAATTCACTCGCAACAATAATCTGTACTTATCGTACTGGAGGAATATAAATGCGCAAAATAAAGGTGTTACTGGCTGATGGTAATGACTATTCCCGTCAAACTATTAAAAACCTGTTGGAACTGGATGATAATCTGGATATTGCAGCTGAAGCCAGAAGTGGCCCAGAAGTATTAGAGCAGACCGAATTACTGGAACCGCATGTGATAATTATGGACCTGAACCTACCAGTTATGGATGGCTTGCAGACTACGTCCTATATAGCCGTACATCATCCTCGAGTAGCAGTAATTATAATTTCTTTAAATGATGAATTGCCGACTATTAAAAAGGCAATGCTAGCCGGGGCCAGGGAATACATGGTTAAACCGCTTTCTCCGGCAGAATTACACGCAACTATCAGGCAGGTAGTGGAATTTAGCAACAGGCTTCCTGGTGGGTCAACTATTCGGCCAATAAATGAGGCAGTAGCTGAGAACAAAGATAACAAAAATAGAATAGTAAGTATTTTCAGTACCAAGGGCGGAGTAGGAAAAAGTGTTATAATTAGCAATCTCGCAGTGGCTATGGCCCAAAAATACCGCAGGGAGGTAGCCCTGATTGACCTGGATATCCAGTTTGGGGATGTCAGTATAATTATGAATCTTAATCCCCGTAAAACTATTGCCGAGCTGGTACAGGAAAGAGAACCAGCAGGTCCGGATTTATTGGAAGACTATATGTATGAAAGAAACGGAGTTGACATAATGGCGGCTGCTAATAAGCCGGAGTTAGCAGAATTAGTAACTCCGGAGGGACTTAGCCAAATTCTTAGCGCTACCCGCCAGGTTTATAAATATACTTTACTGGATACGCCTTCGTTTATCGATGAGACTACTCTTACTGCCCTTGAACATTCGGATTTAATCTTACTAGTTATTGCCCTTGACCTGCCGACCATAAAAAACGTCAAGAAGGGTATTGAAATTCTAAATTCACTACAACTCCTTTCTCGGACCAGACTAATTTTAAACCGTTCATCTGGAATTGCCGGAATCGAATCCCGGGATGTGGAAAAGGTTTTAAAAATGAAGATTCAGGCGGATGTGCCCAGTGATGGTAAGCTGGTAGTTTTTTCCCTTAACCAGGGAATACCTTTTATAAAAATGAATCCCCGGGCAGGAGTTTCCAAGGGAATAATGTCAGTTATGCAGGTGGTGGAGCAGGGATAAACGGGGTTAATTAAGAATT
>CAZUFR010000112.1:0-4608 GCA_964619655.1 uncultured Syntrophomonas sp.
TCCTGAATCTTTACAAAAGCACGGGTACGTTTATGCTGCCTTGAATATAGTATAGGCTTTAGTCTTCTTGCCTTATCTGGTGAACACTCAATTATTACAGGTCTTTCTTGCTCCGGGTCTAATTCTTCAATTATATCAGCAATATTTTCTTTATCCAGATTGTTTACTATAAGGTCAATTCCTTCAATACCAGCCAGTTCTTTAGCGGCAACCTGGGCCATACAGCCGGTAACCGCTACCAGAGCCTGGGAATTACGGGCTGCCCTCCGTATAATCGCCCTGGATTTACGGTCACTAACATGAGTAACGGTACAGGTGTTAATAAGATAAACATCAGCTTCGTCAGTAAAATCTACTATTTCATATCCACGATGGATAAATTCTTCTTTTAACTGCTCGGTTTCCACCTGGTTGACCTTGCAGCCCAGGGTGTAAAAGGCGATTTTCTTCAAGTATTTATACTCCTTTCGGAAGCAAGAGTACCGTCTAAATAATCATTAAGCCAGGTTTAGAGCCGAGATTTAACATTTTTGACTAGTTGATAAACGGAACCCATCATCAAATCTTGAGGATAGTAAGACATAGCTCCCTTTATATAAGTATTATAAATTTCCATAGTGATGGATTCGTCACTCTGCCCACCATTTAGTTTTCCCTTTATTAAATCAAATGCTTCTTCTGCCGCCTCCAAACCCCGGGCATAGAACTGTTGTACCTGGCCAGCACCAACTGGCACCTCCCCATGACCAACCCCTAGCACTTCGGTGGGATACTGCCTTAATCTATTAATCGTATCCCGGTAAAGGTCATAATCCTGGAAAAAAACCGGAGACATTAAACCATCGGGGGCCTGGTAACCACCAGCATCAGAAATAAACATGGCTTGATCGCTGGGCAGATAGGCCGCCAGAGAGCAGCTACTATGCCCCGGGGCCTCAATAATCTCTAGCTTTAGGTTATCATCTACAATAATAGTATCCCCTTCACCAAGGGTAAAGTCTACCTTAACCCGATTGATTTCAAGCGGTGCCGGCATAGTTGGTAATAGCTGTTTTTTAGTATAAGCATCAATAATAAAGGCATCAGCCCTCTGCAAAATTGGCTTTAACTTATCCATTGATAACATTTTCTGGGTAACCTGACTGGCTACCACCTGAGCTGCCGGAAAAAGGTCTTTTAACATAGGAATGCCACATACATGGTCAAAATGAGAATGCATTACGAGAATGTAGTTTATATCCGGCTTGTTTTCAAGGTCTGACCATTGCCGGGCAAATATGCTTACCCCTGCACTGGTACCACATTCTATAAGGACTGCCTCTTTTTGCCCCACAATGAAGTAATTAAAATTACCATTACCCAGAACCATTACATTATCTGTCAACCTTTTCATTATACTCCCCCCCAATTACTTAATTAACCCTTCATGTCTGGTAAAAATTCCCTGAAGGGCCTACGCAACCATGAAAGAAAATTGGTATATCGGGTTGGCAGAGTTAGGAAGTCTCCTTACCCCTCACTCTAGAGAATTAGTCGAGTTCTTAATTCGGAGTAATAAACAGGACAACTTTGTTATCAGCGCTTATTTTCTTACTAGTCTAGTCCAGCTTTTGACTACTTCTTGAAGCAGGTATTCTATTCCTGCCAACAGCTACTATCCTCAAACTAAGCATATGAACTTACCGGGTCAGTACCTGGTTAGTCAAAAGCAGCTTACCCCAAATTCAGCATTAAATAGCCTGGTATAACACTTCTTTATGCTCTTGTTATAAATAAATCGGAAAATTTGCAGGGTTTTTTATGTTCCTATCGTTATTATTAATGTATGGGAAGGAGGTGGTCAAGGTTTGCCATGATGAGATAGAAGGTTTCCTGGCCAGGGATCCCCAAGCATTCGAAGAATTGATAAACCAGTATAAAGCCTATGTTTTTGCCATTATTCTACGTATTATTAATGACCCGGACGATGCCCAGGATATTGCCCAGGAAGTGTTTTTACAGCTTTACCGTTCTCTTCCCGAATACCAACCTGACCACCTGAAAGCCTGGATAGGGCGAATTACCACCAATAAGGCCATTGATTGGAAACGTAAACGAGCCCGGCAGCTGGCATTGGTAGACAGTGATATGGAAAGGCAAACAATACCTGGTGTGATGGATATGAGCCCAGAGCAAATGCTTCTCCAACAGGAAAGGGAGTCACATGTAAAAGACCTTTGCCAGAGCTTGCCTCCCCGATACAGCCAGGTAATAATTAAATACCATTTTGAGAACAAGTCCTACCAGCAAATTGCCCGGGAAGAGGGTATTAGTTTGAAAACCGTAGAGTCACGTCTCTACCGAGCGCGCAGGCTCTTGCGGGAACGATGGAAGGAGGGAGCAGAATGAAGCATTTCAGCAAGGAAGAATGGCTGGCTTATGGGAAAGGACAGACAAACGAAAAACAAGCTTTAATGGAAAATCACTTGCTGGATTGTGATGCTTGTTTGCAGTTGTTCCTGGAAGGTATAGATGCCAATGCAGTAGAAGAAGCCAGGACACTTATCCCCCCTGACTTTACCGCACGGACCTGTGATTTGATTAGAACAAGTTCAAGGAAGGAAGAGGTGCAACCGAACCGCTTCCCCCGAAGAGGGTTTTTAGCCTACTATGCAGTTGCTGCAGCAATTACGATCATGCTAACCGGTGGTGGGGTATTTCAATCATGGAGTGATCACACCCGGATGAATTTACAGCTTGATCCTGCCGTACAGACTGTCAGCAAGTACGAGACCATCCTTTTTAACTGGCCGTCTCGTCTGCAGGAAAAAACCACTGACTGGCTCAAAACTGTAGATTTAGAAAAATATAAGGAGGTTAAGTAGTGAAAAAGAAAAGCAAGTTCCTGGTATTCATTTTATCTCCGCTTCCTGGTCTCAGTCATCTTTACCTGGGATGGACCAGACGGGCCCTGGTCTTTTTCGGTGTTTTCGTGGGGCTTTGTGCGGGAGCTATTACTATGGGAAATATCGGCTATCAGACCAGCAATATGATTGGCCCCCTTATCGTTTTTGTAATATTATTACTCTGGTTTATTGCCCTGGCTGAAGCCCTGAGTCTGGCCGAACGAAATACACAACTTGGCACTGATGGCGATGAAACCAGGCTATTAGATACTGAGGAGAAGGGATTACTTTTCATCAGCGACCGGAAGCTGATAGCTCTGGCCTTTTCGGCTATTCCGGGAGCAGGACATATGTACCTGGGGTTAATAAAACAGGGGGCTCAATTGATGGCCGGGTTTTTCTTGATACTGCTCTTGTCCAACTGGCTGCATCTGAACATTTTAGCTTTTGTCATACCAGTTATATGGTTTTACAGCGTTTTTGATATTTATCATCTGCTGGAAGACGAGGAAGAAGTGCAACTGGAATCCTCCACCCTTTTCGACTGGTTTTCCACCCATCCGAGCTGGCTGGGCTGGGGCTTGATCACCCTGGGTTTGCTGGTTATTGTGCAGCGCATTGCCAGTCCGGCTCTGGCGTACCTATTAAGCGAAAGCATACGTAACTATATTGAAACTGCTTTTATAGCCTTGATACTGATAGGCGGGGGTATCAAACTCCTGCTGGGCAGCAAAGTGGAAGAAAACAAGGGAAGAGAAGCAAGAGTAGCCACCGCAGAGCAAGCGGGGGAAGAAATAGCCATCGACTCCGCCGATAAGCTCGATGAAGAAATAAAGGAGGAATTGCAATGAGACAATGGAGGGTAGGCACATTTTCAATGGGGTTACTCCTGCTTTGCACCGGCATCGGCCTCCTTTATGCCCAATTTCAGCCAGCCCCGGTGGTGAGCAGCATCTTGAAGTGGTGGCCGGTAATCTTCATTATATTAGGTGTCGAGGTATTGTTACAGAGCTACTTTATGAAGGATGAAGAGAGCAAAATCAAGTATGACCTTTTCAGCATTTTCATTATCTTTTTCATTGTCATCGCCGGTATGGGCCTGCAGGTTGCCGATAAAGTCGGATTAAGCAGCTACATCCAGGAAAATATCACTTCTAAGCAGTACTCTTTACAAACGAATCAGGAAATAGCTTTGGGTAAGAACATTCAGAAAATAGTTATTGAAGCTGAGAACGGCCCGCAGTTAAAAGTTAGAACCGGTACCGGGGATTCCCTACAATGCAATGCCAGAGCAAGCATAAGGGCACAATCTAAAGCCCAGGCCCGGCAAGTGCTGCAAGAAAATACTCAGCTTCATACTCGAACAGACGGTAATACCCTCTACGTAAGCCTGGATTTCTCCACCGCCAACAACTGTTATGGTACCTCTTATTCCTTGATCCTGCCAGAAAGACTGGCGGTGGAACTGGAGCATCGGGATACCTCCCTGCAAATAACGACGGGACAGATTACTAAAGATTGGCTTATTCGAGGAGATGGGGATTTGGACATCACCCTGGCCCCGCAATCCAATCTTTCGGTATATGCCCTGTCTCCTCGGTCCCTTTCTTTAAAGGGTAATCTGAATTGGACTACCCCGGATGGGCAACCTCTAAAAGATGAACTGCCGGAAGTAGATGGACCGCAAGAAGAGTACCAGGAAACGACTGGAGATAATCAGATT
>CAZUFR010000113.1:0-4563 GCA_964619655.1 uncultured Syntrophomonas sp.
CTGCTGGACCTATGTCGCAGCGTTTACTCGACAAATAACCTTTTGCCAGCGCAAAATAATTATAGAAAATAGATTGCTGGTAGCAGCAGGTAGATGTATTGTCACAATAGTGGTAACCCGAAGTTACCTAGGTTAATTTTTAATTTTAAATTATGAATTCTTAATTAACGTAGAAATGCTTGCGCATTTCCTATTTATAAAATAAAGGAAATACGGAGCAACCGTAATTGTGAGCGATAGTGAACATTACCTGTAGGGTGATTAACGCAAGACAACATAGATTTATTATGATTGACACTGTCCGTAAAAGATTAAAATAAAAGAAATATGGAATATTTCTACAATAATTCAAAATTCAAAATTAAGAATTCAAAATTAATTTTAAATAGGTATGCGTAATTGATAGGCTATGTTAAAAAAGAGAATTTAATAGCGGGATTAATTGTAGCCTTTTTTACATTTTTTATCGCCCTGCTGGTCAGCCTGGGGTCGGAAGCCCTGGTAAGAGTGGTAAACAGTGTAATTGTGGCTATTATTCTATTACTGATAATTATTTGTTTAGGAATATTTTTTGATATAATAGGAACCGCTGCAACTGCCGCAAATTTGCCGCCTTTCAACGCCAGGGCGGCAAAAAAAGTATTTGGGGCCAAACAGGCGGTTAAAATTATTCGTAATAACGATTTGATGGCCAATTTCTGTAATGACGTTATAGGAGATATAGCCGGCACTTTAAGTGGGGCTATAGGTGCAGGGATTATAGTAAGTCTCAGTAACCGCCTGGCCTTTGTTGATTTGATTCTTGGTGGTGCGGTAATGACCAGTTTAATTGCAGCACTTACCGTAGGGGGCAAAGCTGTAGGTAAGGGTGTTGCAGTTAATCATGCTAATAGTATAATTTTCCGGGTGGCTGTTTTTCTGGCCTGGTGGGAAAGTGTAACCGGGATAGAAGTGTTTAAAAATAGAAGGTGATGTATTAATGTATAAGGTACTGGAATCCATAAGTTCACCTCAGGATATAAAAACATTGGATACAGTTAAAATGAACGAACTGGCCGATGATATAAGAGAATTACTGATAAACAGCGTTTCCCGATGTGGTGGTCACCTGGCGGCAAATCTGGGAGTAGTTGAGTTGACCATAGCTCTGCATTATGTGTTTAACACCCCTGAAGATCGCATTATCTGGGATGTAGGTCACCAGAGTTATGTGCATAAGATATTAACCGGGCGCTGGCAACAAATGAATTCACTAAGGCAATTTGGAGGTTTAAGTGGGTTCCCCAAAAGTGAAGAGTCTCCCCATGATGCTTTTAATACGGGTCATAGCAGCACCTCTATTTCTGCTGCTCTAGGGTTAGTCCTGGCCCGTGATATTAGAAAAGAAAAACACTCGGTGGTAGCTGTTATCGGTGATGGAGCTCTAACCGGGGGAATGGCTTTTGAGGCCCTAAATCATGCCGGGCAGGAAGGCCGAGATTTGCTGGTGGTGTTAAATGATAATGAAATGTCTATATCTCGCAATGTGGGAGCTATGTCGGCTTATCTCAATCGATTACGTACCGACCCTTCTTACTCTCGCAAAAAGGAAGAGATTGAGACTGCCCTTAACCGGATTCCCGGAATTGGCCCTAATATTGCTCGAGCTGCAGGCAGATTCAAGGATATGGTGAAATATTTTATGGTACCCGGTATATTGTTTGAAGAACTAGGTTTTACCTATATAGGTCCGGTTAATGGTCATAACCTGGAGGAACTAATTACAGTTATGGCCAATGTAAGAAAAATGAAAGGCCCGGTGCTGGTACATACTATTACCCAGAAAGGGCGGGGCTACCAACCGGCGTTAAATGACCCGGACCGCTTTCATGGAATTGGTCCTTTTGATATAAGTACGGGTAAACAGCGTCCCCGCACCATAAAAACCTATACTGATGTTTTTGGTAAGTTTCTGCTGGATCGGGCTGAGGAAGATAACCGGGTAGTTGCAATTACGGCGGCTATGGCCAGTGGTACCGGTTTGGTTGAATTTTCTAAGCGTTACCCCGACCGCTTTTTTGATGTAGGTATATGTGAACAGCATGCAGTAACTCTAGCAGCAGGACTAGCCCGGGGAGGGATGCGGCCGGTAGTGGCCATTTACTCCACCTTCCTACAGAGGGCCTATGATCAGATTGTTCACGATGTGGCATTACAAAAATTGCCGGTTATTTTTGCTATTGATCGAGCCGGACTGGTGGGAGAAGATGGACCTACCCACCATGGAGTATTTGATTTATCTTATTTAAGAAATATCCCTAATCTGGTAATTATGGCACCATCCAACGAAATTGAACTTCGCAATATGCTCAATACCGCCTTTAATATGGAGGGACCAGTAGCTATAAGGTATCCGCGGGGAGCGGGAGAAGGTCTGGAAATTGCCGGTCCCCCCCGTTTGCTGGAGGTCGGACAAGGCAGAATCCTGGAGGAAGGTGATGATCTGGCTATCATCGCAGTAGGACGGGGAGTAAGCATTGGTACTGAAGTTAGAAAACTGCTGGTCTCCAGAGGCATAAGCGTTATGTTGCTGGATGCTCGCTTTGTTAAGCCCCTGGATAGTAAAATGATATGCCGCTCGGCTCTGCGCTGTGGACGGGTACTTTGCATAGAGGATAATTGCCTGGCGGGAGGTTTTGGCAGTGCTCTGCTGGAATTGCTGGAAGATAATAATATTAAGGCCGAGGTGCTCAGGGTAGGAATACCGGATGAGTTTGTAGAGCATGGTCGTTTGGACCAGTTACTAGAATTTCTTGATATGGACCCTGAATCTATAGCGGAAAGTGTTATAACTCGGTGGCCTGGACTTTTAAAGAATGGCAGGATCTGGGGGCTGCTTAATTTTGGCAAAAATTAGATTAGATAATTTGATGATGACCCGGGGTATGGCCCCCAGCCGGGAAAAAGCCAGGGCGATGATACTTGCTGGTGAGGTTAAAGTTAATGGCCTGCGGGTGGATAAGCCCGGGGCCACTTTTAAAGAAGAGGTAGACATAACAGCGGAAAGTTCCGGTCCCAGGTATGTAAGTCGCGGCGGCTTAAAACTGGAAAAGGCGATAGCGGATTTTAATATAGATTTTAACGATAAAGTCGTGCTGGATGTAGGTGCATCTACCGGAGGATATACTGACTGTGCGCTGCAGCATGGTGCGGCCAGGGTTTTTGCCCTGGATGTAGGTTATGGCCAATTAGATTGGAATTTGCGCAATGACCCACGGGTAGTATGTCTGGAGAGAATTAATATTCGTTACTTCCAACCGGAACAACTAGGTCAACAGGTCGATATTATAACTATAGACGTTTCATTTATCTCTACTGCTCTGGTTTTTCCGGTTGTAAAGGATATGCTAAAAAATGATGGTCATATTATCAGCCTGATTAAGCCGCAGTTTGAAGCAGGTAGAAATAAAGTAGGGAAAAAAGGAGTCGTACGGGACCCGGATGTACATCAGGAAGTTTTACTTAATTGTATTACCAGTGCGGCAAAAGAAGGCCTTTTTTGTACAGGTATAACTTATTCCCCTATTACCGGACCCCAGGGAAATATTGAATTTTTTATTCGTCTTAACAAAGATGATTTAAGTCCAGAATTGGATATAGAAAAAAAGGTGGCCCTGGTAGTTGCTGAGGCTCACCAGCAGCTTGGAGGCAAAGGTATTTGAAGGTACTTCTGGTTAACAACCGGTATAAAAAAGATACCATAGAAATGGCCCAAAAACTGGCTCATAGACTGGCGGCCCTTAATATTTCTGTGGAAAGGGAAGAGGATAATAGCGACCAGCCCCCGGATTTAATTATAGTCTTAGGCGGTGATGGCACTATTTTAAGGGCGGCCCGCCAGTACGCCTATAATAATCTGCCCATATTGGGTATAAATATGGGGACCGTAGGGTTCTTAAGCAGTATTAAAATTGAGGAACTGGAGCAATACCTGAACCGGTTGCTTACGGGTAATTATGATGTGGATCAGCGCATGATGCTGGCCATAGATATATGCCAGAATGCTAAAGTTCTGGAAAGCTTTTTTGCCCTTAACGAGTTGGTGATACGAGCTTCTACCCCGCGTATGGTAAGCTTTAATCTGGCTATAGATGGTCAAATCCCCAGAACTTACCGGGGGGATGGGCTGATTATTGCTTCTCCCACCGGATCTACCGCCTACTCCCTTTCCGCCGGTGGGCCAATCTGTGATCCAGAATTAGAATCATTTATTATTACACCTATTGCCCCTCATTTTATTGATATTAAACCCCTGGTCATATCATCGCGGCGAACCCTGGAAATTACTCCGATGGAATGCCAGGATGCTATCATCTGTATAGATGGGCAAATTAGAAGGGATTTTAAACCTGATACTAGTATTAAGGTTAGACAGGCTGAGTTTAAACTGCAACTAGTTGATTTAAAAGAAACTAGTTTTTTTAACAGTATGGGCAGCAGGTTACGCCGAATTGAAGGGATTAATTAACGGGAGGTCAGTTATGAAAATCCGGCGCAAGTTTGCTATTATCGATATTATATCGA
>CAZUFR010000114.1:0-1768 GCA_964619655.1 uncultured Syntrophomonas sp.
TAAGGATGTGTAAGACTATGGGAATGACCGTAAGCCAGAAAATTCTGGCCGCCCATGCCGGCAAAGAATTCGTTGCTCCCGGTGAACTGGTAAACTGCAAACTGGACGTGGTGCTGGGTAATGATGTTACGGCACCAGTGGCTATAGCTGAATTTGATAAACTGGGAATGGAACAGGTATTTGACCAGGAAAAGATTGTCCTGGTACCGGATCATTTTACTCCTAACAAGGATATAAAATCGGCCGAACAGAGTAAAATTATGCGCGATTTTGCCCGTAAACTGGGGATAAAGCATTATTTCGAGATAGGCTGTATGGGGATAGAACATTGCCTGCTCCCGGAGCAGGGACTGGTACTCCCTGGCGATCTCATTATTGGGGCTGATTCCCATACCTGTACTTATGGAGCCCTGGGTGCTTTTGCTACCGGAGTAGGGTCTACCGATATGGCTGCCGGTATGGCTACCGGGGAAGCATGGTTTAAGGTACCGGAAAGCATTAAATTTATTTACTACGGGGAAATGCCTCGCTGGCTGAGCGGTAAGGATCTCATACTTCATACTATCGGAGATATTGGGGTGGATGGAGCCCGCTATATGTCCATGGAGTTTACTGGAGAGGTAATCAATAAACTCTCCATGGATAATCGCTTTACCATGGCTAACATGGCCATTGAAGCCGGGGGTAAAAACGGGATTATTGCAGCTGATGACATTACCCGGGAATATGTTGAGCAAAGGGCCAAGCGTCCCTATACCGTCTATCAATCGGATTCCGATGCTGAATATTTTGAGATTCGGGAATACGATGTATCCAAAATGGAACCGGTAGTGGCCTTTCCCCACCTGCCGGAAAATACCCGACCGGTGAGTGAGGCTACTGAAGTAAGTCTGGACCAGGTGGTTATTGGCTCGTGCACCAACGGCCGGTTGGAAGATTTAGAGATAGCGGCTTCCCTGCTTAAAGGCAAGAAGGTGCATCCGGAAATACGCCTGCTGGTTTTCCCCGGCACTCAGCAGATTTACCTGGATGCCCTGCGTCGCGGTTACATTGAAACCTTTATTGAAGCAGGAGCCGTAGTCAGCACACCCACCTGTGGGCCTTGTTTAGGAGGACACATGGGTATACTAGCCAAAGGGGAAAAAGCCCTGGCTACAACTAACCGTAATTTTGTAGGCCGCATGGGTCATCCGGAGAGTGAAGTCTACCTGGCTAGCCCTGCAGTAGCAGCAGCCAGTGCCATAAAAGGGCGCATTACTGCTCCCTGGGAGGTGTAATAGATATTATGAAATTTACTGGTAAGGTGCATAAATTTGGTGCCGATGTTGATACTGATGTTATTATACCGGCACGTTATCTGAATACCTTTGACCCCCTGGAGTTAGCCAAACACTGCATGGAGGATGCTGATGCCGAGTTTTCCACCAAAGTAAAAGCAGGGGATATTATAGTGGCGGATAAGAATTTCGGCTGTGGTAGTTCCCGCGAACATGCCCCTATAGCAATTAAGGGGGCAGGAGTATCCTGCGTAATTGCTCGCTCCTTTGCCCGCATTTTTTATCGTAATGCTATAAATACCGGGCTGCCTATTCTGGAATGCGATGCTGCCATTGATGCTATTAACAGTGACGATGAAGTGGAAGTAGACCTTGATTTAGGACAGGTTCGCAACCTGAGGACAGGTGAGGTGTATGAGGCCGCTCCCTTCCCTCCTTTTATGCAGGAGATTATAGCCAAAGGCGGCCTGATTAATTACATTAAAGATAAA
>CAZUFR010000114.1:1868-4517 GCA_964619655.1 uncultured Syntrophomonas sp.
AAAGATAAAAGATGAGAGGATGGAGTAAATGTACAAGATAGCTGTACTTCCCGGAGATGGTATCGGGGTAGAAATCGTACCGGAAGCAGTTAAAGCCCTGCAGGCAGCAGGAAAAAAGTTTGGTATGGAGTTTGAATTTACCGAAGCCCTGGTTGGTGGCGTTGCCTATGATGATGGCGGCCATCCTCTGCCTTCTGCCACCCTGGAACTATGTAGGCAGTCTGATGCTGTGCTTCTGGGTGCTATTGGCGGCCCTAAATGGGATAACCTGCCGGTGGAACTGCGGCCGGAGATTGGCGCCTTGTTGCCCTTGCGCAAGGAACTGGAGCTTTATGCCAACTTGCGTCCCTGTGTGCTATTCCCCAGCTTATTACAGGCATCTACCCTGAAGGAGGAAGTTATCTCCGGGGTAGATATACTGGTTATCCGGGAGCTTACCGGAGGGCTGTATTTCGGTAAAAAGAAGCGGGAAAAAACCTCGGACGGGGGGGAGAAGGCTACCGATATCCTTACTTATTCCACTTATGAAATAGAAAGAATCGTACGCTTTTCTTACCAGGCTGCCCGTAAGCGCCGGAGCAAATTATGTTCAGTGGACAAAGCCAACGTATTGGAAAGCTCTCGTTTATGGCGTGAGACAGTAAGTAAGCTGGCTACCGAATATTCCGATGTAGAAACCACTCATATGTACGTGGATAATTGCTCCATGCAGCTTATCCGCAATCCCCGCCAATTTGACGTAATTGTTACGGAAAACATGTTTGGGGACATACTTACCGATGAAGCTTCCATGCTGACCGGTTCCATTGGTATGCTGGCCAGTGCCTCCATCGGTGGTCAAGTAGGACTTTATGAGCCATCCCATGGAAGTGCGCCTGACATTGCCGGGCAAAACAAAGCTAATCCACTGGCTACCATATTGTCAGCCGCTATGATGTTAAGATACTCTTTTGATCAGGAAGAGGCAGCAGTTGCTATCGAGCAGGCGGTACGCCGGGTACTGGACGAAGGCTACCGTACCCCCGATCTTATGGAACCAGGCAAAAAACTGCTTAATACAGTACAAACCGGCGACCTGGTAGCGGAGTACATTCTTCTATAGGAGGTAAAAAACCTTGGGGATAAGAAGTTGGATGTTTTAATTTATGATACTACCCTGCGGGATGGGGCTCAGGGAGAAGGGATTTCCTTTTCCTTGGATGATAAGATAAAAATAGCTAAGAAGCTAGACTACCTGGGAGTATCCTATATTGAGGGAGGCTGGCCTGGCAGCAATCCTAAAGATCTGGAGTTTTTTAAGCAGGTGCAGCTACTGGATTTAAAAAATTCCCGGGTGGCTGCTTTTGGTTCTACCCGTAAACCAGGAATAACGGTGAAACAGGATAGTAATATTAAAGCTCTGTTAGACTCGGGGGCTAAAACTATCACTATAGTAGGCAAAGCCTGGGATTTCCATGTCCTGCGGGCTTTGGAAACTACGCTGGAAGAAAACCTGAATATGATTCGAGAGACTGTTTCATATTTGAAAGATAAAGACCTGGAAGTAATCTTTGATGCCGAGCATTTTTTTGACGGGTTTAAGAACAGCCCGGACTATGCCCTGCAGGTACTGCAAACTGCTGCTGTAGCAGGGGCTGACTGGCTGATTCTCTGTGATACTAACGGTGGCAGCATGCCCTGGGAAATCGAATCAGTTATTAAAGAAGTACGGCAGCAGGTGCAGACGCCCCTGGGGATTCATGTCCATAACGATTCCGGCTTAGCAGTAAGTAATTCACTGTTGGCAGTAAAACAGGGATGTCGCCAGGTTCAGGGAACTATTAATGGTTATGGCGAGCGCTGTGGTAACAGTGATATCTGTTCGGTTATCCCCAGTCTAGAATTAAAAATGGGATTAAAATGTTTACCACCTGGTAATCTTAAATACCTCAGTGAGGTATCCCATTATGTGGGTGAGATTGCTAATATGCCGCACCATAACAACCAGCCTTTTGTCGGTCATGGGGCCTTTGCCCATAAGGGAGGTATCCATGTTAGCGCGTTATTAAAAGACTCGCTCACCTATGAACATATTAATCCGGAAGAGGTAGGAAACCACCGGCGGGTTCTGGTATCAGAGCTTTCCGGTTTATCTAATTTGTTGTATAAGGCCAAAGAACTGAATATTGATGTAAATGCCTACGATGCCGAAACCCGGCGCCTGATGAAGCAGATTAAAGAATTAGAAAACCAGGGTTTCCAATTTGAAGGTGCGGATGCCTCATTGGAACTTTTCTTACGCAAGGCGTTTGGCCAGTATGAGGACTTCTTTCAATTAAAGAATTTAAAAATTATTTTAGAGAAGAGTGAAGGGGAAGAAGAATTTAGCGCTGAAGCCATGATAAAGGTGCAGATAGGTGATAATACCGTTCATACTGCTGCCGAAGGTGAGGGGCCGGTAAATGCCCTGGATAATTCATTGCGCAAAGCCTTGTATGAGGTTTACCCGGAAATAGCAGAAATGCACCTGAGCGATTACAAGGTCAGGGTTTTAAATGGTAATAATGGTACTGCGGCCAAGGTCCGGGTATTAATTGACTCGGCTGACCAGAGTGATAAGTGGAGCACGGTTGGAGTATCGGAAAATATTATTGAAGCCTCCTGGCAGGC
>CAZUFR010000115.1:0-4504 GCA_964619655.1 uncultured Syntrophomonas sp.
ACCCTTACTTCACCAGCCGCACCAGTTTTTCCAGGTAGTTTAGAAACCTGGGATTACAATTTACATCTACACCACGGTGATTCCACAAACCCGAAAGGCGAACAGCATCATTCGGGCAATAACGCCCTAACCAGGCAGGGGAAGGTGCATCCAGGGCAATCTGAGCACTGTAATTACTAAGTAATGCTACCGCATGACGTTTAATAAATTGGTTCAATTGATCTGGCCGGGAACTGCGATCAGTAGAAAGCCAGAGAAAGGGCATATTGCTAATTATATCACTTACTTTCTTTTCTAGAGCATGTTCCTTCTTTCTAATAGAGGCATTAGTAATATCTAGTTTTTCCCAGGAAGGGCAGACCAAATTATCCCGGTTTACTAATGCGCTACCAACATAATAGCGAAAATTTGATATCCGGTGATTCCCTCCTCCGGAAAACTTGCCACTGATTGTCCCCCGGTGCTCCCGCAGACGATCCCATAATGGGCTCTGGGGACTTTCAGAATATTTAGAGACCCCTACCCTGACTACCCGCATTTGTTTACCATTATCTCGCATCTCTCCTGGTTCAAAAAAGAAGTAGACTCCCTGCTGGGGCCACTCCATACGAATATTGCAGGTATCCAGTATGCGGGTACCAGTTTTAAATTGCAGTTCCATTAGAATGTCATAAAAGTGATTCAAGTGTTTTAATCTATCCATATTCAGACTCCTGTTAATTCCACGTAAATCATGCCGAATTAAACCTAAATTGTATATCTACATATCTCCAATATAAATCCTAAGAAGATTTATTAGCCGGTGGATCCTTTAAGATTAATTTCATTATGACACCGGCTCCATCAACCATAGCCTCCACCTTATCCCCCGGCCTGATGCTACTTAAAGCAATAATACTACCATCTTCCCGATATACGGTCGCAGTTGTATCCAGGGTATAGTTTTTGTTCTTCTTTAAAACTATTTGCCGTGCATCGCCACTACCAGCGATTTTCTCAATCTCCCCACTAACCTTCTTCCATTCCGGCCTGCCGGTAATAATAATTTCCAGTGGAATTTCATCGTCAATACCTTCCGGGTCCGGATCGAGGTAGGTGATTTTTACTTTATCACCTCTTAATACATAATCGCTACGGCCATCTTTATTAATAATCCGGGCTCGGTCCCAGTAATTAAACCAGGTCGGTTTATTGCTCTTAGAACCCTTACTTTCCAAATACAATCTTCTTCCAGTTACACTATTTACATTACCAGAAAGGCTTTTAGTTGTAAGTACAGCAACCTTTATAACCTCGTCGCTGGAGAGATAAGCATCTACAAAGGTGCCAGGTTTTAGGGCCTGGAAACCTTTAGTCTTATTCTTTCCCCCGCTATCTAATTCCGCCCCCCAGGATAGAGGTAAAACCTGTTCCTTGCCATTAAGGTCTACCAAGGTCAGAAAACTATCCTTGCCCAGGGCTACCGCTCTTATGGTTCCCCTTATCTGGTTTTCTTGTGCTACTTCCCTTTTCTCTAAAAGGGTTATACAGGCAGCCTGTTTTTTACTATCCAAATGGACTATCACCCGCCAATGCAAAAGCTGCTGGTAGGGACACTCCTTTCCGTTTTTAAAACATTTAACTTCTGGAGATAGTTTGAACTTTTTACTACCTTGCAATGTCTGCAGTTCCATCTCGGGTGGGTTAGGCTTAAAATCTATTCGCGGTACCCATCCCTCTACCTGCCGGTCAGTTACTGATTGCAGCCAATTATCTTTTATCATGTTATCCAAAAGAGCAGCAGCTTCGCCTCTTTTTAAACCTGCCTCGGGGCGAAAACTACCATCAGCAAAACCGCTAATAATACCAGCCCGGGCAACAGTCACTATACTGGTTCTATATGCAGGTGGTCCTTGATTCAAATCAATAAATGATGTAACTCCGGTACTGTCACTTACCGGTAGTTCTAGCAACCGGCTTAACAGACCTGCCGTTCGAGCCCGGGTAATAGGATTATCACCATTAAATTCAGCCAGCCATAACTTATCAATTAATTTATCCTCTACTGCCCGATCCAGATAGTTCTGTCCCCACGCAACCTGAGGGGTGCTTACTGTAGTTACCGGTATAGTTTTAACTCGACTACTGCTTTTATTTTTATCCAAGTTATATCCTGCTGCCCGCATAAACAAAACTAGAGCCTCCATCTCAGACAAGCTCTGTTCAGGGCGGAAGTTTCCATCCGGGTAACCCCTTATAAGGTCTACTACACTGGCACGACAAACTGCTTCATAGGCCCAGTGGTTCTCCACATCTAGAAAGATAGCCGCATTAACCGGCTGGATAAAAAACAGAATCAGAGCTGCAGCCAGCAGAGTTACAGAAATAATTCGGTTCTGCATTTTGAACATGACCTAATCTCCTTCCGACTAACTGCCCCCTGCCTTCTTAAGCTATTTTTGAGGAGTAGATACTCCGGCAGCATTATCACGTATTTTATACAGGTTTCCTTTTTGGGTACAAACATATATGTAGCCATCCGGTCCCAGTAAAGGTGCAGTTTCAATGTCCCCCTCCAGTTCGCGATGCCAATCTAATCTACCATTACTGCCAATGGCATATAGAAGGCCCTTACTACTGCCTGCATAAACCCGTTTACTATTCTCATCTACAGCCGGCACTGAAACCAGGTTGGCAAGTTGATTTTCATACTTTAAAATTCCGGTATCAGCATCCAGTATATAGATATTGTTTCCACCAATAACGTAGAGCAGACCGTTAGATAAAACCGGTGCGGTTAGAGTATCGGTAATCTTAACGTTATACTGCCATAAGGGTTTCTTTCCGTTGTTGCGGTCAAAACAGTATATTCTTCCCTGGTTTAACTTCCCGGAGGAAGACTTGCCTCCACCCTGTCGCTTTGATGGTTTAAGAGTAGCGGTCACATAGACCCGTTCCTGCTCCCCAGGAAGAATATTCACCCCAATAAGATCACCCAACCAGTAGGTCCAGAGCCGGTTCCCCCGTCTGTCTATAGCTACCATTTTGTAAGCAGCTTTTTCGTCGGCATAGACCGCGTAAAACGTATGTTCATCAGCAGTACAATCCATAAAACTACGTTTGTCTGCAGTTTTAGTGGTAAAGCGATCAGAGTTATCCCAGGGTGAAAAGTTCCAGACCGTATGACCATTTGTATTTATAGCATAGAGGGCATAAGGCAGCGGCAGGTATATCAGGTTATTAGGTCCCCCGGCTAACTGGGGTTCCTTATCCTTACCAGCAGGCAAGACAGTAAAACTCCAACCTTGAGCTCCATTTATTTTCGTTTCTACCACCATACCTTTGCCGGCAGTAAAAATAGAACCA
This sequence comes from uncultured Syntrophomonas sp., assembly GCA_964619655.1. Lineage (GTDB taxonomy): Bacteria > Bacillota > Syntrophomonadia > Syntrophomonadales > Syntrophomonadaceae > UBA4844. The sequence goes on from CAZUFR010000115.1 coordinate 3,346, forward strand.
TTTTCTGTAACTATTGGGTTTCCCATCTTACCATTGCCAACTTTAGTTTCCCATAACAAATTGCCCTGCAAGTTAATGCAGAGCATTTTGTTTCCAGCCAGAATAATCAACTTGTCATCGGGAACCAGGATTAATGGTTCGGAAGGTTTACCAAGACCGGATAGTTTCCAAATTATTTGGCCCTTTTGACCAGTTTCGGATGGATGGTTATATTGTTCAAGCTTAGGTGCTGCCTGGGCAGCCAGGGGGAATATGAATAAAAATATCATAAAAACAAGCAGCAATCGCCTCATGATATTCCTCCCGCTTCCAGTTATTAGTTAGCCCGCTCCATTCTATTCATTTCTTCTATGTTCTTACAGATCTTCTTAATGGTACGGGGATATACTACCAGGTTTCCTCTATTATAGTTTTGAATATAATTTACTAACTCATGCCGACCCATCACCGGAATATCACGTTTAGCCTTCTTATTATACCGGATACTTATTTTATCACAGGATAAGACTATAATACCCTGGGTGGGCAAATTCCTTATTCCCACTACCCGGTTTAAAAATCCCTTCAAACGGTACTCATGGGAATCCACCTGACCAGCCGGGTTACTAATAATCTTGGAATAACCGTTTTTCTTATGCAGTATCCAGTTTCCCCGGCTGTCGACATCAATAATTCCTCCACGTTCGCCACCATAGTTTTTGGTTTCAATGTGAAAAATTCCATTAGGCCCAATTACCACACTATCATACTCATTTGTATGTAAAGCATCCGGTCCCAGTTTAATGTTATGGTATACCTTATAACGAGAATTGGGCTTCTCCAAGGGAGTTAAAATTGTTTGTACCTTGTATTCTCCTTTATCTCCGGCTTTCATTATCTCTTTCTGCTCTGCTAACTTCTCGGTCCTTTTGTTAAATGCCCAGATAAAATAAATAGTTGCCAGTAATACCAAAAATATTGGAGATAGCGTTAATAATGTTTTCATTTTTCCTCCTTTCTTTTAAAAAATAACTGTTAATTGTTTTTTAACTTATCCGGTCAACAGTAAACTATTTCTGCCCATATATACTAAGCATATACTGGTTTTCATTTTAAAATCAAGTGATTATTGTCTAATTATAGGTATTAACCTGCTTAATATGAGCACAAACTAGAGTGA
>CAZUFR010000116.1:0-2226 GCA_964619655.1 uncultured Syntrophomonas sp.
AGTTCAAATTCACCATTCAAATTTTTAACCAGGCGCTGTACCCGGCCTTCTGCCTGTTTAAGTTGCTGCTGACAATAAAGTGATAGTTTGACTCCCTGTTCAAATAACTGGATAGACTCTTCCAGTTCCAGGCTACCGGACTCCAGTTTCTCCACAATATCCTCCAGCCTTTTCAGAGCATCTTCAAACTTCATCTCTTCCATCGTTCCACCCTCTCCCTGTTGATTACCGTAGCCTGGACTATCCCATCGCACAAATCAATTTGCAATGAGCTACCTGGTGTAACCTCTTCCACCTGCCGGACGATTTTGTCTCCCTGGCGAATAACCGCATAACCCCGGCTTAATACCTTTAAAGGACTAAGTTTATCCAAAGCGGTAATGCTTACCGAAAATTCACGTTCTTTTACCTTCCAGTTCTCTAAAACTGCATCCAGCAATTCTTTTTGCAGAACAGCTAATGTCTCCTCGCTCTTTTCCAATATTATTTCCGGCTCCCGCCACACTCGGCGCATCATTACCCGGTCTAAAGTCTCACTATATTGGTTTATCCGGTTGCTGGTTGCCCGTAAAAGCCTTTGTTGATAGTCATAAATGCCTGCCTCTATATGTAGCATATCCGGTACCGCCAGTTGGGCTGCCTGGGTAGGGGTAGCAGCCCTCAAGTCGGCGGCCAAATCTGCCAGGCTATAATCGACTTCATGCCCTACGGCTGAAATAATCGGCAGCTTTGATTCATAAATGGCTTTCACCACTTCTTCACTATTAAATGCCATTAAATCTTCGAAAGAGCCACCTCCACGGCCTACAATTATAACATCCGCATTAGAATACTCATTCAGAATCTCTATTCCGGCAGCCAGCTCCAGGGGAGCATCTACCCCCTGTACCGAGCTATGCACCAGTATAATCTCCACCCCCGGATGCCTCTGCTTTAAAACTCTTAATATATCTTGAAAAGCTGCACCGTCTTGGGAGGTAACCACCCCTACCCGGTTAACCAGAGCAGGAATAGGTTTCTTTTTCTCCGGATCAAAATAGCCTTCCGCTTTTAATCTATTTTTAAGTTCTTCCAAATATAAAAACAGCCCTCCAATTCCGTAAGGCTGCATTTCTTCAGCATATATCTGATACTTCCCCTGGCGGGCATAAACGGCAATAGAACCCCGGATTAAAACTTCCATACCATCTTCGGGTTTAAACTTCAGGTGACGGACTTTGCTCTTAAACATAACACAGCTTACGGCAGATTCCTCATCTTTCAAGGTAAAATAGGCATGGCCTGACTGCTGGTATAGCCTGAAACCTGAAATTTCTCCTTTCAGCCAAAAATCCTGCAGTATGCTATCACCTATTAACAGCCGGTTTATATAGTTATTTAATTGACTGACATTCAAATATTCGTTCATATTAAACCTCCAGGTGACAGGGGACGGTTCCTCTGTCACCCCCTGTCACCTTTTGCCGTGCTGCCCGGGACAAATTTTCGCATAGTTTGGCAATCAGCATCGGTCCCAATCCTCCTGGAACCGGCAACAGGTAACCCTCGTTAGATTCTACTGAATCACGTTTCACATTACCGCAACTATGGCCTAATTCCCAGTAAAAGCCGGCGTCAATAATAAGTCGACTACCCTCTATATCAGTACCTTTAATTATCTCCGGGCCACCTTTTTCAACTACCAGAATATCTGCAAGGTTTACCAGGCCTTCCTGGTAATGGGGGTAAACATTAACAGGACAACCGCGTTTAAGCAAAATAATAGCTAAAGGAACAATAACATCAAAGGAATCCCCCGCCAGTACAACTCTTTTTCCCTGTAATTTTGAATAAACCTGATCAATTACTTCCAGACAGGCCAGAGCCGCACAACTAATAAACTGGGCCCCATCACCGGCTAGCAGACCGCGATTAGTTGGGGTAAAGCCGTCTACGTCTTTCTCCAGCTTGATAGCCGCTAAGATTTCCTCTTTATCTTTCTCTAAATGATCAGGCATAGGTAACTGTAGTAAAATACCATCTACACTATCATCTTGATTAAGCTCGTTAATAGTATTTATTAAATTTTGTTTGCTGCTGTTTTCCGGTATTACTATTAGCCTGGTCTCTCCCCCTATGGAGGCAACCGCCTTTTCCTTCAATCCCACATAAACCAGATTTTCTTTATTGTCTCCTACTACGATTACAGCCAGTACCGGTTTAATACCCTCTTTTTCATTGGCCTCT
>CAZUFR010000116.1:2326-4491 GCA_964619655.1 uncultured Syntrophomonas sp.
GCCAGCATGGCAATGCCTACGGCGTTATCAGTACTCAAATGGGGCTCGGCAAAATAGAGCTTTAACCCCACCGCCGGATGTTCCAGTCTATCCAGCAGGCGCTGCCGTATAAGCTTGTTGGCCATAACCCCTCCTACCAATAATACCTCGCTTAAGCCGCTCTTTTCAGCTGCTTTGAGCAGGCACTTCTCCAGAGTATTGGCAATAACCCGAAAAACACTGCTGACCACGGCACCAGCCGGCTCCCCCTCTTCTAATAACTTCAGGGCATAAGTTTCCGGTCCGGAAAAAGAGAAGGAGTTTTCTTTTACTGCTGATGGTATAGCCGGGAAATTATCCTGATCCAGCTTAAGAGCCAGCTCTTCCATATGTTTACCTGCGGGAAAGTGCAGTCCCATCGCTACCCCTACCCGATCTACCAGTTGACCAGCATGCAGATCGGAACCAGCCATAGTTATTTCTATATCAAAAACCCCTTTATGACCCCGACGTACCAGCAAAACTTCTGAAGTTCCCCCGGAAAAATGACAGGCGATAAATTTATCTTTCGTCATTAACCCTTCATTATCTTTTAGCCCAGCCATAATATGTCCTTCCTGATGACTGAGCAAATAAAGCGGGGTACCGGTATAAGAACTAAGAGCCTGTGCCTGAGATAGACCGGCTGTAAATACCGGCATATAACTTCCTTCTATATTACGGGGATAAGCACTTACAGCCATGGCTGCCACCTGTTCTGCTATCTCTGCCGGTAACTGTGCAAATAAAAAAGGAAGGTTCTTCAGGTGTTGAAAAAGGGCTTCCGATTGCTGCAATCCTTTTTCTCCCTGCCTAACCTCCAGTACCTTACGCTGGTCACTTAAAATGTTATAATCACCATCAACAAGCCCCAGCGATGTGGTATAGGCGCTGGTATCTATACCTAAATAGAGTTTCATTTTGATTCTCCCAGCATTTTATCTAGTATGGCGTTTACAAAAGCAGCGGAAGTATCATCTCCATATTTCTTGGCTATTTCCAGAGCTTCATCTATAGCTACTACTGGTTGCGAATGCTCATAAAACATAATCTCATACCCAGCCACCCGTATAATATTACGGTCTATAGCCGACATCCGGTTTATCGACCAGCTGGTGGCATAAGTCCCGATTTCCTTATCAATCTGTTCCAAGTGGTCCAGGCTGCCGGTAATTAAATCCCAGGAAAAATCCTGGTCCTTTTCCGCCAGGGTATTCTCTTGTAGCAGGTACTGGAATGCGCGGTGGGGGTCAGCATTAACTTGATCAACTTGAAACAATACCTTGAAAGCAAATTCCCGTGCCTTTCTCCTGCTCAAACCTGCTCTCCTTTCTTAATTAACCATTCTTGCCCCAGAGAACCTACCCTGAAGGGCTCATAGCAACTACCGATGAAAGTAGCTATATAGGTACTGCGCTATGGGGGAAACTTCGTTTCCCAGCGAAAGCTAAAGCTTCCGCTACCGACAGTAACAACTGGGTTAAGGTTAAGTGTAATAAAGAGAAATGCGTAAGCATTTCCACAATAATTCATAATTCAAAATTCTTAATTCTTAATTAACCTCGTACTTTGAGTTACCGTTATTTTAGGTAATACCCCTATCCATTGCTACCAGCACTTTATTTTCATACTAGTGCTTATCTTTAAAAATATTTTTTAACCACTGGTCAAAATTCTTTTTTTCATCTACTTCTTTGCCAATAAAGAATCCCAGGGCAATACAGACAATAATAAAAATGGTACGCCAGAATCCATAGCTGATAAACAGGATACTGGCCACTAATCCCAGCACTATGCCTATAGCTTTACCTCTATGCTCTTCAAATATGATACGAAAAAGATTCTCCCACATAGTAATGCCCCCTTTAACTGGTGCTTGTCTTAAAGCCCGGGCTCAAGTCATCAACCAGAACCTTAACTTCAGCAACCTTCAGGCCTCCTATATCCTCTAGATGCTTTCTCACTACGTCCTGAACATTTTTGCTGAGTTCGGGAACACTTACATCCGGGTTTATCATCATATGCAAATAAACCTCCAGCCCATCCCGGCCATTATTTACTACTGGTTTAATATCTTTGATTCCTTCTACCTTTTTTACCGCTTTCATTATGAGTATCTTGATGGCAGGAATGGTAATGGATACTTC
>CAZUFR010000117.1:0-4487 GCA_964619655.1 uncultured Syntrophomonas sp.
TAACCATTCCCATACAAGTCTTAATAACCTCTTTGGCCTCAGCTACTGGTGTGGGTCTTACCTCTCTTATATCCCGAACTTTGGGGCAGGGTGATATCAAATTTGCCGATAATATTGCCTGGCATGGATTATTTATCGGAATCATCTATGGCTTGCTTTTCTTATTTATCGGCGGGCAGTACCTGGACCACTTACTGCTACTTTTTGGCTCCGATCAGGAGACTTTTTTACTCTGCAAACAATACCTTAATATTATTTTAAAAGGATGTGTCTTTACTTTTATCCCCATTGTGTTAAGCAGTATTATCCAGGGGGAAGGAAATACTATTCTGCCTATGATGGTGGCTTTATGTGGTGCGGCTCTAAATGTTGCCTTTGACCCGCTCTTTATTTTTGGTTTTGGACCGGTACCGGGAATGGGGCTTAATGGAGCAGCCATAGCAACCGTCCTCGCCCAGTTTTTAACCTCTATCCTGATTGTGCTGATAGTTGTTAAAAAACGCTTTTACCTGAGTTGGGTCCTGAGGCATTTCCGACCTAGCATGAGAGTTGTAGTGGGTGTATATCAGGTGGCCCTTCCTACTATGGTTATGGAAATATGTAGTGTCTTTATTATGGCCTTTTTAAATCGGGTCCTGGCTGCCTATAGTTGTACGGCATTGGCAGTTATGGGGATATTTATGCATGTCCGCTCCATCATATACATGCCAGTTTACGGGCTATCCCAGGGAGCTACACCGGTAGCTGGTTTTGCTTACGGTGCCGGGAAAAACGATCGGGTAAAAGAAACCCTTATCAAAGCATCAGTTCTATCTTTATTATTAATTAGCTGGGGTTGGGTTATTGTTCAATACTACCCCCTGTGGGTAATGCAGTTTTTTTCCTCTGACCCCACCCTGTTAATAATGGGCGTAAGCTGCCTGCGGTTGGCAACCCTGGTTTTACCATTAATGGGGCCTATAATTATCCTGTATTCGGTTTTACAGGTACTGGGTAAAGGTGCTACGGCTATGTACTTATCACTATTGCGTCAGGTGGGGTTCTTCCTCCCCCTTATAATCATTCTGCCCCGCTATTATAATATCCAGGGTGTATGGCTGGCCTTTTCTGCTTCCGAGTTATTATCTGCACTACTAGCTCTGGTATTTTTTATCAGGTTATGGCGTGAGTTACAGGTTGGAAAAAGACCACTGGTGCTAATGCTTTTTAATGGGGGATACAGCTTGCGCAGGCTATTGGCCTGGCTTAAGTGGTAAAGTATTTCAAACCGCAATTTTCTCCTGCCGACTATAAATATGTTATTATAACCATAAATGTAGTAAGGCTTAAGGGGTTAGGGATAAGGAGTAAGTATATGGCTGGTAATAACACCTATTTCATCTGGGGAGAGGAAACTTTCCTGATAGACCAGAAAATAAAGGAAATACACTCTAATATACAGGAAGAGAGCGGGGAAGAAGTAGAATTGCTTTACCTGGATGGAGATGAATTAAGTCCTCCCCGTTTATTGGAAGAACTCGAATTTAGTCCCCTTTTTTCTCTGCAAAGAATGGTTGTTATAAAACGACCTTCCTGGCTGGGTAAATCAGGGCGCAAATTGAGCCGTAACGAAGAAATCCGTAAGGTTTTACAGGGGTACTTTCAGCGGGCAACCCCGGGACAAACCCTGGTAATAACTGCGAACGAACATAACAGCAGTAATGCGCTGGTTAAATTGTTGGATAAACAAGCCACGGTTATTGAATGCAAGCCTGCTAACCCGCAATACCTGGCCAATTGGATTAAGGAAGAGCTTACTGCCCGGGGACACAAAATTAATACTGCAGGACTTGGTCTGATGGTAAAAAGCGGACAGGATATGTATTATTTATATAACCTGATAGAAAAGCTTTGCCTGATATCAGAGGATAAAACCATTGACGCAAAGGATATCGAAGAACAGATTAGCAGCAGGGATGAAATCAAGGTTTTCAAACTTACCAATGCTTTATTAGACAGAAATCTAAAGGGATCATTCCAGGCTTTTTATCAACTGCTGGAACAAGGGGAGCACCCGGTATTTATATTATTCATGATAGTGCGCCAGTTTGCTTCCCTGGGTAAAGTCAAGTATTACCAGGAAAACCGAACTGATATAAAAGAAATATCCCGGCTTACCGGGATGAGGGATTTTGCAGTTAAAAAGATGCTGGGGCAGACCCGCAATTTTACCTGGGACGAAATCCAATATTTGTTTAAACAATTCCTGGACGCTGATATCAGGTTTAAAAGCACCGGTCAAAATGATAAAACTATTATGGAAGGACTTCTCATTGAAATATGCAGTAAAAAATAAACCTGCCTAAAGACAGGTTTTTTTTTACTGACCTACACTATTTAATCTCTTTACCAGGCTGGATTTACGCCGGGCTGCAGTATTTTTGTGCAAGACTCCCTTGTTTACACTTTTATCAATGAGGGAGGTTACTTCTAAGAGATTATTCTTGGCATTTTCCTGATTTTCTTCCTGTAGAGCTGACTCATACTTTTTAATAGCTGTTTTCAGTCTGCTCTTATAAGCTTTATTTCTAAGCCGGTTTTCCTCAGCTTTTCTTGCTCTCTTGGCAGCGGTTTTACTTTTTGCCACACTTTCACCTCCTCGAATTCAAATCTAACAGAGATACTATAGCATTATCAGAGTCAAAATGCAACAAAAAGAGGGAAGGAATATTCATCTTACCACCACCATAAGCTTAATAAAATAAGAGGTGGAGGTGGACAGGATGCAAGGCCAAAACTTTATCAACTTTTTAAAAAATATTGTTTTTCTACAGCTATTTTTAATTGTTATAATAGCCGGGGTAGGGATTGATTTTGCTAGTATTAATAAACCCAGGTTGGAAGGGGTAGACAGATTTAGTTTGCGCCTGTCCCCGCTAGTCATCGGAATTACACCAGAAATGGCCGTTAATCTTTTTGCCTTTAACAGCGTAGCACTGGCCGGACATGATGCTAAAGCCGACGGTTGGTTGGTTGAGCTCCGGCGAGAAATACCAGAAAACCTTATAGCAGCTAATCTGCAGCTTTCCCCATCCCGGGGTCAACATGTAAATATACAAGGGAACAATAAAAGCCTGGTTGATATACCTTTTTATAAAGACGAAGATAAGCCAAGAATAAAACACTATGAATCTTTGGAAGACTTTCAAGTAGTATTATACTGTACTCATAATGCTGAAACTTATATTCCGGATAGCGATAAGGCCCACTGTGATGGGGGAAGGGGCCTGGTAAATAACGTTGCTAACGTGATGAGTACACAACTTCAGTCGGCAGGGATGCAGGCGGATTTTATTGACACTATTCACGATTATCCTGATTATGATAAGAGCTATACTAATTCCCGGGAAACGGTTAAAAAAGTTCTTGATTCGAAAAAAAAACTGTTGGCACTTTTTGATGTTCACCGGGACAGCATACCGGGAAAAGAAAGTGCGGACACTGTTAATGTAAGAGGTAAAAAGGCAGCTCGTATACTTATTATAGTAGGGACCGATGAACGTAAAGAACATCCTCATTGGGAGAGTAACCTGGCATTTGCCGAAAGTTTGTACCGGAAGGGTGAAGAGATATATCCCGGATTAATAAAAGGGGTTAGAACCAAGTCTGGCACTTACAATCAGGAGTTTTTTGACCACGCTCTGTTACTTGAGGTGGGCAGTGATTATAACTCTTTTGCTGAAGCTAAATATGCCGGGGAACTTTTCGCCGAAGTATTACTTGAAGTTCTGGAGGAGGAAAAATCGAGATGAGACTGCGCCAATTATTTATAATCGCCGGGCTTATTTGTTTGGTAATAATGGGACTTAATATCAGCAATCAGGGTATTAACAGCCTCACTCGAGAGGAGCGCCAGGCAGTATTGAACCTGGACTATAACCAGGGAGATATAAGAGTGGACGCTCTGGGTAACAGCTATAATTACTCACTGGACAGGCTTGGCATCGACCTTCAGTCAGCCGGAAATAAAACCAGGGGGCTTTTCTATGATACAATAGACTACCTCAAAAGAATTTGGATAATCTTTGAAGCCGTTTTTCTTTATGAATAATGGTCAGAATAAGACGCTGGAGTTGAGAATTTGAGTAATACTGGAAAGCATGTAGCCAAAGCCGCAATACTCTTAATGGTTACCGTTATTATTGCCAGGATTCTGGGATATGGCCGGGAAGTGGCCATGTACACCATATTTGGCCAGAATTACATAACTGATGCTTACCGAGCGGCATTTTCAATTCCTGATTTTTTATATATGTTATTAGTAGGCGGAGCACTAAGTTCGGCTTTTATTCCCGTTTTCTCGGCCTGTGTGGCTACCAACCGCGAAAACGAAGGCTGGAAATCGGCCAGTATAGTTTTTAACTATACCCTGATTTTTTTGCTGGTACTTATTGTATTTGCCTATGTTTATACCCGTCCTCTGATTATTCTGCTGGCCCCGGGTCTGC
>CAZUFR010000118.1:0-4486 GCA_964619655.1 uncultured Syntrophomonas sp.
ATACGGAGGTGCAATGTTTGGATAATAAAAAATTCCGGCTCAAGGCTAAGGATCTTCGTAAGGAATGTAAAACGAATATATTCAAGTTTAACAGTACAGCCGAGGTAAAACCTTTGCGAGGTATTATCGGACAGGAACGGGCTGTCAGAACCCTGGATTTTGGCTTAAACATAGATAACCCGGGCTATAATATTTACCTGGCCGGAGTGTTTGGTACTGGTAAGACTACTTTGGCCCGGGAGATGCTGGAGAAAAAGGCCACCCAGGAACCAGTTCCTTCAGATTGGTGCTATGTCCATAATTTTAAAAAACCTGATTGTCCCAAGGCATTAGAACTGCCGGCCGGAAAAGGCAAGGAATTTAAAAAAGACCTGGAGTTTCAGGTGGAAGACTCTATTAATCATATAAGTCAGGCTTTTGAAGGCGAGGATTTCGAATATAAAAAGAATCAAATTCTGACCGCGTTTGTAGAAGATACCAACCGTATGTACCTTAAGGCGGATGAAGAGGCCCGCGCTTATGGTTTTACCATCTCTCGTAATCAGAATGGGATAAGCAGTGTCCCCTTAAAAAATGGAGAAACCTTAAGCCAGGAAGAATACTTTAACATGTCGGAAGAAGAACGAGCAGAATTAATGAAACGAAGTTCCCTGGTCCAGGAAAAACTAAATGAAGCCTTTCGTCAATACCGGGAATTAGAAAAAGATATAAAGGCTCGGATTAAAGAACTGGAGCAGGAAACTGCCCGCAGCGTAATTTCCCCTAACTTTGATAAATTGGTTAAAAAATATCGTGCTTTTCGCGAAGTCATTAACTACCTGGAAGATTTACAGCAGGACTTGCTGGATAATCTGGAATTATTTACTAAACCAGAGGACCCCTCAACCGTTAACCTGTTTCGCCATGTAAGCCGACGTACCTCAGAGCGTCGCTACCAGGTTAATCTGGTAGTTGATAATTCCGGACTAAAACATGCCCCGGTTATTTTTGAGACTAATCCTACCTATTCTAATATTTTTGGGCAAATTGAGTATGAAGGTGAGTTTGGTATTCTGGCTACTGATTTTACCAAAATTAAGGCCGGGTCAATACACCAGGCTAATGGGGGCTACCTCTTATTACACGTGTATGATATCGTTAAGAATTATTATGTATGGGATAGTCTAAAACGAGTATTGAAAAATCAATCCATTAATGTAGAAAGTATCAGCCGCATGATAGGTATCAGTAATACCGAAACCCTGCAGCCGGAACCTATACCGGCTGACATTAAGATTATTTTAATCGGCGAGCCCATATACTATTATTTGCTTTATGCTTATGATGAAGAGTTTCAAAAACTCTTTAAAATCAGGGCCGATTTTGACGTGGAGATGGAGCGCAGCCGTAAGCATGTTAGTGACTATGCCCGGCTAATTAGCTCGGTTTGTGAGAGCGAAAAACTAATACACTTTACCCCCGGAGCAGTGGCTCGGGTGGTAGATTATGGTAGTCGCATGGCGGATGATAGAAATAAATTAACTACCCTGTTTAACCGCCTGGTAGAAATCATTTATGAGGCTAATAGCTGGGCTATGCGAGACCGTTCGGAACTGGTTGAGGAACAGCACGTTATCAAGGCAATAGAAGAAAAAAAATACCGTTCCTCTATGCTAGAGGAGAGGTCCTTGGAATTAATAAGACAGAATATACTGCTTATTAATGTAGATGATTGGTATATTGGAGAGATAAATGGCCTGGCTGTTCATGAGGTAGGAGACCACATTTTTGGACGACCGGTCAGGATAACCGCCAAGACCTTTATGGGGGAAAAGGGTCTGGTCAATATCGAACGAGAGATAATGATGAGTGGCAGTATACACAGCAAAGGAGTTTTAACCCTGAATGGTTATATGGGAGCCCAGTATGCTCAGGATAAACCCTTATCACTTTCAGCCAGCCTAACCTTCGAACAAAGTTACCAGGGTATTGAAGGAGATAGTGCTTCCAGTGCAGAATTATATGCTTTATTAAGTAGTTTGGCAGAAGTACCCATCTACCAGGGAATAGCCGTTACCGGTTCTGTAAACCAGAATGGTGAAATACAGCCGGTAGGGGGAGTAAACCAGAAGATAGAGGGATTTTTTAAAGTATGCCAGCAAAGAGGCCTAAATGGTAAACAGGGAGTAATAATACCAAAACAGAACGTAGAACAGTTAATGCTGGATTCGGAAGTAGTCGAATCAGTAAAAAATAGAATGTTTAATATCTGGGCGGTAGAACATATTGATGAAGGATTGGAGATTCTAACGGGGAAAACAGCAGGGAAGAGAGGTGAAGGAGGTAAGTTTACTGCAGATAGTATACATTATCTGGTAAACAATAAATTGAGCGAATGGAGTTACCGTAGAACCAGTAGTACGGTGAGGTCCGGGGTACATCCTAACCGGGAAATACAAAGGATTAGGAGGAGGAGAGGAAAATGAAAAAAAGACACTTAGTTTTTACCTGCCTCCTGTTAATCACAATAATAGCCTTAAGTGGTTGTAAATTCGATACCAGTAAGCTAATCCACCCCAGCAAGGAGAAAAAAGAGCAACTTATCAAGGTTGAAATTGTATTTACCGACGGAGAAACACTGGTGGCTTATCTCAAGCAATTGCGTCTTGAAAGCGATGCTCGGGTCTATGTAGGAGGGCCTTCCAGCAATTATTACTATGATGCTCGTGGTAACGTGATAGGGGCGTTTAATTACCAGCGGGTTCTCTACATCAGGTTATTGCCTGAAGGCAACAGTAATAGCGGCAGTGGTTAACGGGCTAAGGAGGAATAATCCAGGGAGAAAGGAGAGCAGATGAAAAATGAAATTGTTAGAGAAATGTGAAATGTTACTACGAAAAACCTCTGTCAAGGTGCGTTTAATACTTGCATTTACCTTGATACTAGCTTTAGTCACAGGTGTAATGGGAATTTACGCCACTTGGGTAATGCAAGATAAAATTACCTTTACCGCCCAGGAAAAACTAAAATCCGATTTGGCATTAGGTGAACATATTGTTAATATGAGTTTTCCTGGTGATTGGGAAATAAAGGGAGGCCTTTTATATAAAGGCGGAAAGTTAATGGAAGAGAATTATCAAGTAGTAGATGAAATTGGTAAGCTAACCGGGGATACGGTCACTATATTTAAAGGAGACACCAGGGTATCCACCAATGTTATGAAGGATGGGGAAAGACAGGTTGGCACCCAGGTATCTGGCGTGGTCAAAGATGAGGTTATAAAAAAGGGAGAAACATACATAGGTAGAGCAGAGGTAGTTGGTACCATGAATGAAACTGCATACAAGCCGATTAAAGATCGGCAAGGCAATGTCATTGGTATTTGGTATGTAGGAGTACCAGCAACCCCTTATGATAACTTGGTAAAACATTTTCAAAACAGCATGATTATCTATTCTGTAGTCGGCATTTTAGCCGGTTTCCTAATTGCATTTCTCATAGCCTTTTCCGTATATATGCCCCTGCGGCGTATTGGTGATGCTGTGCAAAAAACTAGTGAGGGTGATCTAACCCAGCATATTCCTACCCGGGCCAAAGACGAACCGGGCAGACTGGCACAATTGGTAAATATAATGGTAGAAAAAATGTCTGAATTAATTAGAAAGACTAATGAGCTTATTACTAACGTCAGCCAGTCCAGTTCCCAGCTTTTAGCTAGTTCCGAGATGAGTGCGGCGACTATGGAAAACATGAACGCCCGGGCTAACGAAATGCGATCCAGTGCTGCGGTCCAGGCTGATTTGACCAGCCGTTCCAAGGCTGCTATCGGTGACATGTCGGCAGCTATTCAGCAGGTAGCGGAAAACGCCCAGGAGGTTTCAGGTTCAGCCATTTCAGCTACAACCCGAGCTCAGGATGGAGAACAGCAGATAGAAAAAGCAATTAGTCAGATGAATGTAATTAGTCATACCGTGAATTCCACTGCTACTATAGTGGAAGGGTTAGGTTTCAAGTCTCAAGAAATCGGGCAAATTGTTGACCTGATTACCAATATTGCTACCCAGACCAACCTCCTGGCTTTAAATGCAGCCATAGAAGCTGCTCGCGCCGGCGAACAGGGTAAAGGCTTTGCCGTGGTAGCGGAAGAAGTCCGTAAACTGGCAGAAGAATCCGGTGAAGCAGCCAAACGCATAGCTGATTTAATAAAAGAAATCCAGGGAGAGGCTAACCGGGCTGTTAATGCTATGCAGGATGGAACCAGAGAAGTAGCTAACGGTACCGAAGTAGTTGCCAGTGCTGGAGAAGCATTTGAACATATCATACAGGCGGTTACTACGGTCAACGAACAGATTCAAGAAATGTCTGCAGCCAGCCAGGAAATGGCTGCCAGTGCTGAAACTGCTATTGAATCTATCGAACAAACTACTGATGCAGCCGAAAATAATTCCCAAATTGCTGATAGTATCAGCCAGCTAGCCCAGGAACAGATGGCCGGAATCCAAGAAAT
>CAZUFR010000119.1:0-4440 GCA_964619655.1 uncultured Syntrophomonas sp.
GTTCTCAAATCAATCTGATTCTCTTCATACCAGCCCTGGTCAAAGACATAGAGCCGGTCTTCGGGCAGGTCCTCGCTTAAGAGGTCAGACAGTGCGGGGCGGTAGTAGGGCCTGTTGCCTTCTTCGCTGAGCATAATGATCTTAGCGGTACGGTTGCGCTTGCGCAAGGCCTGGGCGGCCGAGAGAGCGGCAATTCCGCCTCCTATAATAATATAACGTTCTTCAGTATCATTAATAAACTCGTCTTCTATCCCTTCACGGACAAAATTCTCAGGACCCACCCCGCATGCCGGGCAGATATCGGGCGGTTCTGATCCTACATGAATATGGCCGCAAACCAGGCAGCGCCAGCGGGTCTGACTCTGATCCTGTTTCTTTTCCAGTACTGCCCGGGCAAAATCCATACCCAGGTTAAAGGCATCTTCCAGATTACGCTCTGAAGGCTTAAAGTTCACCCGGTAACCGGGTAAAACCTTCATGCGCAGTGCTCTCAGCCGATTTTCAATACTGGGTACCGCCTCACCACTCCAACCATAGGCGCCAAATGCCATGGCTACCTTATCGCCATGAGTGATGGGAGATAGCCGCCCCAACAGTTTCCATACCTGGGGCAGGGCATCGCCATTTACCGTATTGGAACCCAGGAGCAATCCATCGGCATCGGCTATAGCAGCAACAATACGGTCCAGCAGTTCATCATCTTCCAGTTTATCCTCTACCAGGCTGAAGGTCTGAATATCGAAATCACCTATGCTACTTACCCCTTCAGCCAGGGTGTCGGCTAACATTTTGGTGAAACCATAGATACTGATATAGGCCAGGACTATTTTGGGGCGCTCGCTGTCTCCTGCTGCCGGCGGCTGGGACCACTGCCGGTAAAGATCGACGTATTTATCTATATCTTTACGTAAAACCGGACCATGCCCCGGTGCCACCATATCCAGGGGCAAATCTGCAATTTTATCCAGGGCCTCCAGTACATAAGGTTTAAAAGGCCCGATAATAGCATCGAAATAGTCCTTATATGAGTCCACAAAATCGCTTTCCATCAGGTCGTTAAAAAGGCGTTCGTCAGGATAATGGCTGCCGAATGAATCGCAGCTGAATAGTATTTTATCCTCTACCAGGTAAGTGTAGATAGTATCTGGCCAGTGGAGAAAAGGTGCATTGATAAAGCGCAGGGTCTTACCACCCAAATCCAGCTCTTCCCCGTCCTTAATCTCGTGGGAGGTAAAATTACGGTTAGATATTTCTTTTAGAAATTGCAGAGCAGTTTGGCTGGCAAAAACCTTTAGATTGGGGGCTAAATCAAGTAGTCGGGCTACGGCCTCGGAATGGTCAGGTTCAGTGTGGTTCATTATAAGGTAGTCGATTTCGGCAATGTTAACCAGGGGTTTAATCTTGTCCACATACTCATCAAAAAATTTGTCTTCACAAACTTCAATCAGGGCAGTTTTTTCTTTTCCCTTGATTAAATACGCATTGTAGCTGGTTCCGTAATCCGTCGTCATAACCAGGTCGAAGATTCTAAGCTCTGGATCACGTACTCCAACCCAATAAACATCGTCTTTCATCTTAATCGCCTGCATACTATTCCCCCTTTCCTTTGATTAAGACTATAATATTGGAGACTTTGTGAAAAAGCAAGCAAATAAATATGGAAGTGATACTTTGTTCTTGTGCCTCCCGCTAAAGCCATTTAATATAGACATAGAGGAGGGGGAAAAATGGCAGCATTGCAAATTAAGGATAATATTTTCTGGGTAGGGGTATTAGACCCCGAACTTGAGGTCTTTGATATCATTATGAAAACTAAATATGGCACCAGTTATAATTCCTATCTAGTCCGAGGCGAGGAAAAGATTGCTCTTATTGACAGTGTTAAGGAGGAATTTTTTGAGGAATACCTGGCCCAGCTTAGGCAGGTAGTTGACCTGGAACAGATTGATTATTTAATAGTAAACCATACTGAACCTGACCATGCCGGTTCTATTGAAAAATTGCTCAATCTGATACCGGGGTTAACCATCGTAGGATATGCCAATGCGGTGGAATTTTTACGTGAGGTTTGTAACTGTGATTTTCCCTATCAAATGATACGTAACCGCAGCGAGATCGACCTGGGGGGTAAAACCCTGCATTTTATTAATGCCCTCTTGCTGCATTGGCCAGATACTATGTATACGTATGTTAAAGAAGACAAGCTGCTGTTTTCCTGTGATTCTTTTGGCAGCCATTATCCTGATGAACGCTTGTTTAATGACCTCATTGATAAGGATTTAACTGAAGAACTGAGGGATTATTTTGAGCATATACTGGGACCCTTTAAAATTCCTATGCAAAGGGCTTTAGACCGGCTGGAAAGATATGATATTGATATAATTTGTCCTGGTCATGGCCCAATTTTGCGGGAAAATCTACATTACTATATAAACCTTTACCGGGAATGGAGTAAGGAAACTACGGCCGCAGATACCCGCCCCACCGTAATACTGGCCTGGATTAGTGCCCATGGTTATACCGAGAAGCTGGCCGCCAGTATTGAACAGGGTCTAAATACAGATAGCGCTTTAAATGTAAAAGTCTATGACCTGTTAACTGCTGATCTGGCGGAATTAGCCCGGGAAATGGAAACTGCCGTTGGCGTGCTCATTGGTTCACCGACTATTAACAAAGATGCTCCACCCCAGGTGTGGGATTTGCTTACTCGTTTATCCCCGTTGCTACATGGCGGTAAAGTGGCGGCAGCCTTTGGGGCTTATGGCTGGAGTGGTGAGGCCGTGCCCATTATAGAGTCGCGGCTAAGGATGTTGCGCATGAAAATAATGCCCGGATTGCGGGTGCGTATGAAACCAACAGTATCTGATTTGGAACAGGCTAATGATTTTGGCAAACGTTTTGCCCGAGCAGTGCTGGGGGAAGATGGTTTGCTGGAGGGAGATCTAAAGTTTCAGGCGGAGGCCAACCCTAATAACACCTATGATTTCAAGCTTGACAGTTATCAAAGGATTTACCAAAATTCTGATATTATGGTCTACTGGAACCCTGAACAATGTACCCATGATACCAATTGTTTTTCCACCCTGCCCACGGTATTCAATACCGAAGCACGTCCCTGGGTAAATATTGACGGTGATGATCCTCATGCTATTATTCAAACGGTTGATGGTTGTCCATCAGGGGCATTAAGGTATTCACTTCCAGAAGGTTCGAATGTAAATCCTAATCTGGCCCGGGGACCAGGCTGGATACACTATTATGATAAGGATTAGACCTGGAATAGACGCGGATAACGTCGCAGTTGCCGCGTCTATTCATTACCCTTTTTTCAGGTTCTCATCTTTAACTATGCCGGTTATGAATTTGCGGTAGGGATCATAGCTGAATTCAGTAAAATAAGCTCTTCGGGGTGATTGGACATCTTTTAATCCCCAGACCAGGTAATTTACCGCATCCTGTACCGCCTTACCACAGTTACTACAATAGATGCAGTCAGCTTTGGTAGCTCCCAGCATTTTTAACTGTTCATCGCAACAACGAATATTATTAATTCCATTAAAGCTTTCATCGTAGAGAAAACCTTGTTCATCCAGAGCTTCCTTGAATGAAACCAGACGATTGTTGGGGAAATTATCCTGCAGCTCATAACGGGTATCGGGAATATCAGTTTCCTCCACCAGTACCCATTCCTCTCTCTTTTCCACATAAAGCCAGTAGAGGCGAGCATATATTGGTTCCCGGGTAATCCAGGAAAACCATTCTTCTCCATCGTGGGAAGCTAGCCCTCCCCGAAGATAAAAATCAAAACCCGCATCTGCTTCCGGTAAATCTCTTAATAGAGTAAGTTTATAAATCATCCCATACTCTCCTTTTACCTATTACTATTGCTGATAGTCGGGGTGTCCTTCCGGCATTGTGGCCCATGAGCCCCCATCCTTGGTGCGACAGATTACCTTATAAATACCTGCATTTAATATAATTCTTTTACATAAAAAACAGGGCTCGGCATCAATTAGCTCCCCCGTTTTAACATCAAAACCGGATAGGTAAAGGGTAGCACCAAGGGTTTTATCTCTTCCTGCATTAATTATGGCATTCATTTCGGCATGTACACTCCGGCACAGTTCATATCTCTCCCCGCTTGGTATGCCCCGGCGATCCCGTTCACAGATTTCTAAATCGCAACAATTAGGCAACCCTCGAGGAGCTCCAGAGTACCCGGTGGAAACTATGGCATCATCCTTCACAATCACTGCACCGAAATTACGCCGCAGGCAGGTACCGCGAGCCGCTACATCCAGAGCAATATTCAGGTAATAGTCGGTTTTACTTGGCCTGAGTTTCATTAATATCACTCCTAATTATCGCCTGAACTTATTTTATCAACCCTTACTTCACCAGCCGCACCAGTTTTTCCAGGTAGTTTAGAAACCTGGGATT
>CAZUFR010000120.1:0-4433 GCA_964619655.1 uncultured Syntrophomonas sp.
CTTCGTCACTATATCCTAACAGGTATAAAATCTCGTTGTTGTTCTCTCCCAGTTTGGGAAAACTGGTATGGATTTGTTTCGGTCCCTCGAAAAGTTTTATTGGTATCCCGGTTAAGGGGAAATCTACACCAGAACCCTTAAAGTCTCTCATCCAGTGAATCATATTCCTCTCCTGCATCTGAGGGTGTTTAATAATTTCATCTACTTCCAGTACGGGAGTAAGCTGTACATCATTACCAGCAAAAAATTCCACCCACTCATCCCGGGTTCGGGTCAATAAAACTCCTTGAACACCCTGGTATATTTCTTCCTGCCTTTCTATATCTACCTGTATACTTACATATTCTCTCCTATTTATCATGAGGCAAAATTCTTCCCAGGATCTTGCTTCTACTGCACCCAGGCTAAGATACTTATCATCTTTAGTTCGATAAATGTTGTAATAGGCATAATTTCCCGGCATAGCTGTATCCCCTCGCTGTGAAAGCTGGCCAGTACCTGTCCACTCGGCCAGAGCTTCAACCATAAAGGTTAATGCTCCATCTGCCATGGCTACTTCACATACCTGCCCCTGACCCGTTTTCTCTCGTTGAAACAGGGCCAGCATTATTCCCAGAGCGGCATACAACCCCCCTCCGGCCAGGGCTGCTACTGAAATAGGAGAAAGCTTGGGCATATTATCTTTATCCCGAATAAGACTTAACATTCCCGACATGCTCCGGAAATTTAAGTCATGGCCGCTCAGGTCCCGCATAGGGCCAGTTATTCCATAAGCACTTAAGCTGCAGTAAATAATACCCGGGTTAATATTTTTTAGTACCTCATAACCTAATCCCAAACGTTCCATTACCCCGGGCCGAAACTGATCAATCACCACATCACTTACCTTAACCAACTTCTTAAAAATATCCTTTCCTTCCTGCGGACGCAGGTTAAGGGTGATACTCTTCTTGTTACGGTTTACCATGTAAAACTGGGCACCTTCTCCTTCCAGGAGAGGTGGGTAGTAACGTAATATATCACCACCTGTAGTATTTTCCACCTTTATTATCTCCGCCCCAAAATCCGCCAGCTGCTGTGAACAAAAGCCTCCGGTTATCCCTCGGGATAAATCCAGAATTCTGATTCCTTCTAATGGTAGCGGCAAAAATATCTCCCCCTCTTTTTAGTATTTTTACAATACTTCGCCAATTCCACCTTAAAACCTCCCTCAGTAGTTTAAGTGCATTAAATATCCTAATTTGGAAACAATTTATATAGCCTGGTGCAAAAATAAATTGGAATGCGTGCGGGGTAAGGGCTTCTTGTAGGGGCAGACCCCCTGGCACTCAGCGGCTATAAAAAAGCAATGTTATCAATCCAAGATTGGGTAGAGTGCCAGGCTGCCCGGACGAGCAGAAAATCCGGGCCTGTAGTCATAGGGGATTTATTAAAGAAAGGGTCGTAATATGTTAGGTCAGGTATATAGATTTGTTATAGTGGGTCTATTAAATACTGCCATTGATTTTGCTGTATTCAACCTGCTTATTTCAGTAAGTGGTATTAGAATCGGCCTGGGTTTAGTACTGATAAATATAACCGCCGTTTTTGCCGCTATAGTCAACAGTTATATTTTAAATCGTATCTGGACCTTTAAATCCAGTGATCCTAATTACGCTACCCAATTACCCAGATTTCTTATCGCTTCACTAACCGGAATGTTTATTAATACCGTAACCATAGGGCTTGTACCCTTACTATTGTGGCCAGGCACAGTTCCCGCCAACCTTGCGCTCAATGCCATAAAGTTACTGGCTGCCACCCTGTCGGCTAGCTGGAACTTTATAAGTTACCGCTACTGGGTATTTAGAAAAGACAAGCCGGCGGTTGAATTCCCCCCTTACCAGCCTGGTCTTATTAGTATTATTATTCCGGCTTATAACGAAGCTCTTCGACTTCCGGAACGCTTAGAGACCCTGGCATCAACCTTACCGTCTTCGTTTCAGGTGGAAATAATAGTAGTTGACGATGGCAGTACCGATACAACGGCAGCAGTAACCCGGCGTATAGCTGAAACCTTCCCCCAGATTTCCTGTATTTCCTATGAGCGTAATCAGGGTAAAGGAAAGGCGGTACGTACTGGAATGCTCGCCGCTCGGGGAGAATATTTAGTTTTTAGCGATGCTGATAATACATTTACCCCCCAGCATATTGAATCTCTAATAGCTAAACTAAAAGTAGGAAACAGTATCGCTATCGCCTGCCGTCCTAGTATAAATGGCCAGCGCATTGAAGGTGAAACATGGCAAAGGCGTCTGATGGGTAAGTGCTTTAACCGGGTGGTACAGGCTGTCTTACTTCCCGGGATAAAGGATAGCCAGTGCGGTCTTAAAGGGTTTCATTATCAGGCTGCCCGAGAAATCTTTTGTCGCCAGCGCCTTAATGGTTTCGCTTTTGATGTGGAAGTACTGACCCTGGCCCGAGCTTTGGGTTATGAAATAGCTGAACTGGAGGTTAAAGCAATTGATTGCACTGGCAGTCGGGTTAACCCGCTCTTGGCTCCGGCCCAGATGCTAATAGACCTCTTTCGGGTAAGAAGAGCACTATTTTTTAATGCTTATGCACTTCCTGGCGGTAACCAAAGTATACTCCAAAGTGGACTCCTGCTCGGGTTTTTTATTGTTGCTCTGGGATTGCGCCTCCCCTGGTTATGGGAAATACCCCGCTTTATAGATGAGCTAAAAGAGGTAAGCCTTGCTTATATGATATACACAGGGGAGTTTTTACCCTTGCATAATGCTGCCCATGACATAGGTGCCCTGCATAATTATATTCTGGCAGCTCTTTTTAAGATTCTAGGACCCAGCATTTATCTACCTCGTTTTTATGTGGCGGTAACTGCAACCTTTACTGTTCCCCTGCTTTATCATTTAGGCACACGGCTTTATGGTCGGCGGGCGGGTTTGCTAGCTGCCGCTTTGCTGCTTTTTAACGGTATGCATATCCTGGTAACTCACATGGCCTGGTCTAATTGTACTACTCCTTTCTTTTTCACCCTGGCCCTGATTGCTACCTTAAATGCCGAAGAAAAAAAAAGTGGGCCCTGGTTAGTTATAGCTGCCCTGCTCTGGGCGGCTACTCTCCAGACCCACTCTTCCGCTATTATCTATGTTCTGGCTGCCGCTATTTACCTTTTGCGACCATCTTTTCGCCGGCAAACCGGTGTCCAACTGCCATGGTATTTTAGTGCTTCTCTAGCTTTTCTAGGCGGTTATGCCAATATGATATATTTTAATATTATTTCCCGCGGTGGAAGCCTGCGCTGGCTTGGCCACAAATCTTACGCATTGGAGCAGGAACCCGGGTTAATCTCTTACCTAACGAACCTACACAACATGTTTGTGGAACTTTTACGCACCTTAAGTTCCACCTATAGTAGCCATGATCATCTGCTACAATACCTTACCCATCCTTTGTTCAGCCTGAGCCTGCTGCTGTTACTAATGGGAAGTATTCTGGCCTGGAAACAAAAAAAGGCCTTGCCGTTATGGATGATAGGCGCCGGGTTTTTAATCATACCAATTCTAAATGAACGCTATAGTTTTTTCCTGGCTACCCGCTATATTATGCCGGTATTTATCTGCAGCCTTCTACTTATGGCTACCGGGGCCATATATGTTTATGACCGGATTTATAGTAGTATTAGAAATAGGAAAGCCTTCCAAACCATGGCCATAACTACCGCTGCATTACTGGTATGCCTTCAGTTTGTTCCTTATTATAATTACTGCCGTAGCAAAGAAGTTACTAACGAATCTAACCGCCTGGCCCTTAACGTAATTACCCTTACCCAACAGCTTACTCCGCAAGGTGATACATTGGTTCTACTGGACCAGACATTACCACTGGAAAACCAACCTCTGCCCTATCTATTAACTATTGATCAGCAACCCTACCAGGAAAGTAATTTTGATTCGTGGCCTAGTTTTGTGGATGGAAACGGTAGGTTTATCGCGATACTCAGTGATGAAAGCTATAAGAAGTTATCCTCCTTTATAAAGGGGGGCCGGGTAAGTTCATTTACCTGTACAGTTACCTTACCCCAACCCAGCAAGAAAGAGAGAAAAGTTCATGTGGTAGAATGGCAATCGCAAGAATTAGTAAGAAAATAGAATTTTTCTGACACAGATAACACTGATTTCCTATGATTTACACTGATTTTTATAATTTTTAAAGGATGCAGGTTTATGTAGTTTTTGTAGGGGCAGACCCGTGTGTCTGCCCCTACGACCACTGCTATCCCACGGGCGAACACATGGGTACGCCCCTACAGATTACCTGCTCATAAGTAATTTTGTATTCCACACTCATGGACGGTTAATATGAAAATAGACACCCAGTCATCACGGGTTAGTTTATTATTCGCTAAGGATTTCTACACCATCTTCTGTTAC
>CAZUFR010000121.1:0-4380 GCA_964619655.1 uncultured Syntrophomonas sp.
CTCTGCATGCACCCAAAATAGCCAGGATAGAGGTTACCCGGAGAGGTAAAGTTCGTAGAGCCCGCCTGTTTTACCTGCGCGGCCTGACGGGCAAAAAAGCTCGGGTTAAAGAAAAAGGCAGATTTTAATTGCAAACATAATGTAATGGTCAGAGAGGAGGATACCCCGGGGTATTCTCCTTTTCGTATTTTAAAAATGGAGGTAAGTCGTGAGCATTAACTGGTTTCCAGGGCACATGGTCAAGGCCAGAAGGGAGATACAGGAAAATCTAAAGCTGGTGGATATGGTGGTTATGCTTCTGGATGCCCGCGCTCCATATTCCTGCCGTAACCCGCAACTGGAAAAAATGATTAGGCCCAAACCAACAATTATAGTATTAAATAAAATGGATCTAGCCCCAATAGCCGATACCAGGAGACATCTGGAGCAATTACGCAATGAGGGGCACCTGGCCGCAGCCATGAATTCAACCAGCGGCAAGGGTTCACGTGAGGTCTTGCAACTTATAGCCACTGCTTTTGTGCCGGTACAAGAGGACTTGCAGCGCCGGGGACGGAGAAACAGGCCGGCCCGGGTTATGATAGTCGGTGTTCCCAACGTAGGAAAATCAAGTTTTCTTAACTCCCTGGCAGGGAAAAAGATGGCTGTAACCGGAGCCAGACCAGGGGTTACTCGGGGTAAACAATGGGTAAGGGTTAGAGATGATATTGAATTTATGGATACCCCGGGGCTGATGTGGCCCAAAATCGATAGTACGGAGCAGGGCTTAAAACTGGCTTTACTTGATATAGTAGGAGAAAAAGCTTATGAGGAGTATGATATCAGCATTTATCTGATCCAGCTTTTAAGAGAAAAAGCTCCCCAGGTGCTGCATGATAAGCTGAAACTGGATCACCTGGATCGGCCGGAGCAGGAATTATTGGAAGATATAGCCCGTAAAAAAGGACACCTTATTAAAGGTGGGGGAGTAGATGCGGAGAAAACCTGTACCGTGTTATTACAGGATTTTCGCAAAGGTAAACTGGGATCACTGAGTCTGGAATGAAATAATCAGGTTAATACCTCTCACCCCCATGTCTAACTGCTCAACCCTAACGATTACTTCTGACCGATGACCGATGCCCCTGACGTCCAACGTCTTATGCCTGACGACTATTATCCTACTCACTCCTGACGTCTTACGCCTTATTAGTCTCACCTACAATTCCTACGACCTTATGCCCGTTTCCTTACCCCCTTACCCCTTACTCCTTACGAAACATTAATTGCAGATATATGATATATAAAAATTTTTGATTAATTATTCGAAATTTAGGAAGGATTATAGGAAACGTTATAGAATAAAAATAATATAAGAAAAAATACATCAAACTATAACTAAAAATTATGACACAAAGGGGGGGGATTAGTAATTGACCGAGCTATAACTAACGGCAATATATTGTGTAATATTAAAGGATTTATAACCTGGTGCTCAGATATATTGCTTGGTTAGAGCCGATATTTACTATTGAGGAGGTTGTAAAGTTGAAGAACAAGAAGTACTTGATGATTATTGCCGGATTTGTATTCGGCGCACTGGCAGCCTATATGACCAAGTTGGGCAATCCGGGCAACATGGGGATTTGTGTAGCCTGTTTCTATCGTGATATTGCTGGCGCCCTGGGATTTCATCAGGCAGCAGTAGTACAGTATCTGCGTCCGGAAATAATGGGGATATGCCTGGGAGCATTTGTGGGCGCCATATCTTTTGGCGAATTTCGTGCTCGTGGTGGCTCAAGCCCCCTGGTGCGGTTTTTACTGGGTATGTTTGTGATGATTGGCGCTCTGGTTTTTCTGGGCTGTCCAGTTCGTGCGGTACTCAGGCTGGCAGGAGGAGACTTGAATGCCGTGTCGGCAATTGCAGGAATTGTGGTCGGCGCCTTAATAGGAATCTATTTCCTAAAACGAGGATTCAATCTGGGTAGGGCTAATTCTACCTATAAAATAGCTGGATACTTAATGCCTTTGATTATGGCCGGATTACTATTGTTTGCTATATGCCAACCCCAGTTCATTATTAACAGCGTAAAGGGTCCTGGTTCTATGTATGCTCCTTTAATTATTTCCCTGATAGTGGGAATGATAATTGGTGTTTTGGCTCAAAAAACCAGAATGTGTTTTGTAGGGGGCTGGCGCGACCTGTCTCTGGTTAAGGATGCCTATCTTTTTAGTGGTATTGCTGCTTTCTTTGTTGGTGCACTTGTAGTTAATTATTTCATAGGCGCAATAAATATTGGTTTTGAAGGTCAACCGGTAGCCCACACCAATCAATTGTGGAATTTTATGGGCATGGTTCTCTGCGGACTTGGTTGTACCTTACTGGGTGGCTGTCCCCTGCGGCAGACAGTTCTGGCGGCGGAAGGGGATAGTGATGCCAGTGTAACTATACTGGGTATTATAGCCGGAGCTGCGGTAAGCCATAATTTCTTACTGGCTTCTAGTCCTGATGGAGTTGCTGTCTTTGGCCCTACAGCAGTTATCATTGGTCTTATATTTGTCGGCTGTATCGGCTTTTTTATGAGCGAACAACTGGAATAAAAAAATGTCCTGTTACATGGATGGAGGTTCAACCGATGTTTTGGCGAAAGGAAAAATCCAATACAGGCAGTTCGGGTAAAACCAGTAATAATCAGGGAAAAGGGCTGGTTTTATTTGATAGCGTGGAAGATGCTATAAGGGCGGAAAAGCTTGTTGTAAAGGCTGGATATGTATGCAGTCTGGTGGCTCCCCCACCCCGGTTACGCAGGGGGTGTGATGTTGCCGTAGAAATAAACCTGGTAGAACAACCGGCGATAGAAAGAGTACTGGGAAAGGCTCCTTATGTCGAGATAGTGCCTCTTTCAGGCAGCGGTAAATTACTGGATATAGTTCAGGTGTTTAATTACGGGGATTATACCATGGTACGGGCAGGAAATATGAAACTCACTTTTGAAGATATTAGCGGCATTATCGTAAACACTTCGGGAGGCGGATGCCCGGATATTCCCTACCTTCATATTGAATTAGTAGGGAAACGGTTGGATGAAATTCCCCGACCTAAAGATATTGGGCATACCCTGTGTGCGTTAATGCTGGATCGAGCAGTTGAAGGAGCCAGGGATGTCTGGATGAATGGAGGTAAGCCTTGATGCTCTTAATTGCAGGTATAATCCCCCACGGTGATGTTCCCCTGATTACTGGTAAAGTAGAGAAGAATGGGCATTTTCTAAGCATTCAACATTACGATATCCCTACTGCGCAGGGGACGGCTGCTATGATAAGTGCCGCTCTGGCTCTGACTGAATATTTGCAAATTGAGCCACCTCGGGTGGTACTGGCGGGCGATACGGGAAGAGGCGAGGGTAGCCGCAGAGTTTACGAGTATTTAATTGATAATGTAATGGAATTATCTCCTGATGTACTGGCCCTTCATTACTGGATGCCTGATCTGGAATTAATGCATCAGCTTTACGAAAAGGTGCAGATGCTTAATCCCAGGCCGGTATTAATTGCCGATGCTGCTTCCATGTACGCAGCTAAAGCTGCGGGATTGGCTGCTGGTTTTGATGTTTTTACGCCGGATTTATCGGAAATTGCGTTTCTGGCTGATCCCGAAGCCATACATCCGGCTTATATTGATAAACACCTTTTTCAATCCTGCAATTCATCAACGGTACCGGCTCTTATAGAAAAAGCCTATAGAAGTCATGGTGCCTCCAAATATTTGCTGGTGAAAGGAAAATCCGACTTTATAGCAGATGAAAATGGAGTAATGGCAGTTATTGATGAGCCTGATGTACCGGAACTTGAATGTATTGGCGGCACTGGTGATACTATTACCGGCATGTGTGCTGGGTTAATTTCTAAAGGATTGGACACCAAGCAGGCTCTGCTATTAAGTGCCAGGGCTAACCGACTTGCCGGTATGGTTGACACCACGACTCCGGCCACTAGCATAGAAGAAATAATTACTCGATTTCCTGAAGTATTTAAAAATCACCTTGATATATAGTTTGAAAATTATAGCTAATTAAAAGGGAGGTATTAACATGTCACTGGAAGTTGACGTTCGGGGACTTTCCTGTCCTATTCCAGTAGTCAAAACCAAGAAGGCTATGGAAAAAAGCCCGGCAGAAACTATTGTTGTCTTACTAGAAACAGAGGTATCTAAAGAAAACGTGTTGAGACTAGCTGATAATCAGGGTTATAAGAGCAAGGTTGAGCAACTCGGAAATGAATATAAACTAATTTTAGAACCAGGTTCAAAATAAGAAAATCAATAACATCGTCTGTTTTATTATTTATGGCTTTTGGCAACGCTCCCATTACCAGGGAGCGTTGTTTGTATTAACATAGGAG
>CAZUFR010000122.1:0-4373 GCA_964619655.1 uncultured Syntrophomonas sp.
AAACTGTTTACCGTCTTTATGGATTTTGAGCAACTGGACCGTAAGCGCCAGGAAACCCTGGAGGATATAATCAACAACGGCTCCCGCCCCCAGTTTCTATAGCAAACGGGCTTGCCTTGCTGGGGCCGGGTTTGCTATTATTATGGGGAGAACAACCGTTTGGTTCAAGGTTATTTAAAGCGAGGTAAAAAATGGGGAGTTTTAGATTACATTCAGACTATAAAGCCACCGGGGACCAGCCCCAGGCAGTAAACGCGCTGGTTGACGGTTTAAATCAGGGTTACCGGGAACAGACCCTCCTGGGGGTAACTGGTTCTGGTAAAACCTTTACCATGGCTCAGATTATTGCACAGCAACAGCGCCCAACCCTGGTTATGGCACCCAATAAAACCTTGGCTGGGCAGCTTTACTCTGAATTCAAACAGTTTTTCCCCGAAAATGCCGTAGAATACTTTATTAGTTATTATGATTACTACCAGCCTGAGGCTTATGTACCTCAGACTGATACTTATATCGAAAAGGATTCCTCCATTAATGATGAAATTGATAAGCTGCGCCATTCGGCTACCGCATCTCTCCTGGAACGACGGGATGTCATTATTGTAGCCAGTGTGTCTTGCATATATGGTTTGGGTGCACCCGATGATTACTACAAACTGGCGATATCGCTGCGTCCGGGAATGGAGATAAACCGGGAGGAACTACTGCGCCGTCTGGTGGAAACTCACTACGAACGTAATGATTATGCTTTTAGCCGTGGTTATTTCCGGGTACGGGGAGATGTAGTAGAGGTTTTCCCGGCCTCTACCGGGGAAAAAGCCATTCGTATTGACTTTTTTGGGGATGAGATAGATAGGATTATCGAATTTAACCCCTTAACTGGAGAAGTTTACGGACGCCGTATCCATGTTATGATATTTCCGGCTTCCCATTTTGTTACCACCTGGGAGCATATGATGGCGGTGGCCGGAGATATAGAAGAAGAGCTGGAGCAGCAGCTAAAACTTTTCCAGAGCCAGGGAAAACTGCTGGAAGCCCAGCGCCTGGAACAGCGTACCCGCTACGATTTGGAAATGATAAAAGAAGTCGGATACTGTAAAGGCATAGAAAACTATTCACGCTATATTACCGGACGAGCTCCGGGAGAACCGCCTTATACTCTGATTGATTTTTTCCCCGAGGACTATCTGCTTTTTATGGATGAGTCGCATATCTCTGTACCGCAGGTTAGGGGTATGTACGCGGGTGACCGTTCCCGCAAGCAGAACCTGGTGGACTATGGTTTCCGGTTACCATCAGCTCTCGATAACCGTCCCCTGAAATTTACCGAGTTTTATGATAAAATCGGACAGGTTATTTATGTTAGTGCAACTCCCGGTGATGCCGAAGTGGGCCGGAGTGCCCAGGTAGCAGAACAGATAATCAGGCCCACCGGTTTGGTGGATCCGGAGGTGGAGGTACGGCCCACTGAAGGGCAGATTGATGATTTGATGGCGGAAATCCGGGTCACGGTAGGAAAAGGCTACCGGGTACTGGTAACTACCCTGACCAAGAGGATGGCTGAAGACCTCTGCGATTATTTAGCCGGGGTTAATATCCGGGTACGTTACATGCACTCCGATATAGATGCGCTGGAGAGGCTTAACATCCTGCGGGACCTGCGCAGTGGGGAATTTGACGTGCTGGTAGGGATTAACCTTCTGCGGGAAGGACTGGACCTGCCGGAAGTAGCCCTGGTAGCCATACTGGATGCGGATAAAGAAGGTTTCCTACGCTCAGGCCGGTCCTTAATTCAAACTATAGGGCGTGCCGCCCGTAATGTTGAAGGCTGGGTATTGATGTATGCTGATCATATTACTGATTCCATGCGTTTGGCTATAGATGAAACTAACCGCCGCCGCCAGGTGCAGATTAAGTATAATGAGGAAAATAACATAACCCCCGAGACTATTAAAAAAGCGGTCTATGCTGCAGTTGAGGCTACTATCGCCGAGGAACCGGTGGATTATGATGTTAACGGGATAAGAAGTTTACCCCGGGAGGAACGGCAGCGGTTGATTGAAGAAATGGAACTGGAAATGCGTAATGCCGCTGAAAGGCTGGAATTTGAACGCGCCGCCCAACTCCGCGACGCCATCAAAGAATTGCAACAACCTGCCAAAGGTAAGCGGAGAAAGTAAGAGTACGATAATAGACACTGATGGACACTGATTTCTTATGATTAACACTGATATTACTTAAAAAATCGTATTTGAGTGGATATTAGTAAATATGGTGTAAAAAGATAGTGCTTTTGAATTAATAATTAAAAATTGATTCTAATACAAAAACCCTGTTTAGATGCATAAATATGCAGGAGCCGTCGACGGAGCATGGTAGAAACACCCTGCGAGGTGAAGCGGCGGAAGGGGGCGAGCCCCATGGACGGGGCGAGAGTGACGCTCCGCACGGATGCGGAATTGGAACGTCCCCCTGGAGACGCGAAACGAGCAGTTGGTGTTTCCCATGCGGAGTCTTGGCGACGGAATATTTATGCATCTAAACCTGCACATTATACCTTTTTGCAGTGGAATCAAAATTAAGAATTCAAAATTAATTCCGGAGGATAAGAATGAAAGATTATATATATGTAAAAGGGGCCCGGGAGCATAATTTAAAAAACATAGATGTAACCATTCCCAGGGATAAACTGGTGGTTTTTACCGGAGTATCAGGTTCGGGTAAGTCCAGCCTGGCCTTTGATACCATCTACAGCGAAGGCCAGCGGCGTTATGTGGAGTCTCTTTCCACCTATGCTCGCCAGTTTCTGGGGCAGATGGACAAACCTGATGTTGATTATATAGAAGGGCTTTCCCCGGCCATTTCCATAGACCAGAAATCAACCTCCAATAATCCCCGTTCTACGGTAGGTACAGTAACCGAGATATATGATTACCTGCGCCTGCTTTTTGCCCGGGTGGGTACCCCCCATTGCCCCCATTGTCACCAACCTATAAAAAGGCAGACGGTGGATCAGGTGGTGGACAACCTCCTTACTCTACCTGAAGGCAGTAGAATCAAGGTGCTGGCTCCGGTAGTCAGGGGCCAAAAAGGAGAACATAAAAAGACCATAAATAACCTCTTTCGCGATGGTTTCGGACGGCTATTGGTTGATGGTTACGAATATACCTCGGATGAAGAAATCCAATTGGAAAAAAATAAAAAACACGATGTCAGTGCAGTTGTGGACCGGCTGGTAATAAAGGATAGTATCAGGAGCCGCCTGGCTGAGTCTCTGGAGCTGGCCTTTGAGCTGAGTGAGGGTATAGTAGTTATCCAATTGCTGGGGGAGAACGGTGAAGAGGAAATGATGTTTAGCCAGGATTTTTCCTGTCCGGAATGCGGCTTTAGCCTGCCGGAACTAAGCCCCCGCATGTTTTCTTTTAACAGTCCCTTTGGAGCCTGTCCGGAGTGCGACGGTTTAGGAGAAAAACGGGAAATTGACCCGGCTCTGGTACTGGATATGAATAAAAGCCTGGCGGATGGGGCCATCATTCCCTGGTCCAGTAATTTTTACACCTTTTACAACCAGGTTCTGGCCACCATGGCGGAAAAACATAAAATTCCTATGGACCGGCCATTAAAGGAATTAAACCGTAAACAACTGGATATTATTCTGTATGGAAATGGTCAAGAGCGCTTTAAGGTGAACTATATCAATTCCTATGGTGAGGCCAGTGCTTTCCGCAGCAGCTATGAAGGGATAGTTAATAATCTCCGGCGCCGTTACCATGAGACTAAATCAGATGCTTCCCGGGAGGATATTGAAAAATACATGGCGGTAAGCCCCTGTCCTGGCTGCCAGGGCAAGCGGCTGAAGCCGGAAATACTGTGGGTATTAATTTCCGGGCAATCTATTAACGAAGTAAGCTCAATGTCAGTACGGGAAGCGCTCGATTTTTTCACCAATATGGCCTTGAATGAAAGGGAAACCTATATTGCCCGCCAGATAATTAAGGAAATCAAGGAACGGCTGAGCTTTCTGGTAGATGTGGGGTTGGATTATCTCACCCTGGATAGGGCGGCAGGCAGTTTATCCGGTGGGGAAGCCCAGCGTATACGTCTGGCTACCCAGGTAGGTTCCAGCCTGGTGGGAGTCTTGTATGTACTGGATGAGCCCAGTATAGGTTTACATCCCCGGGATAATGACCGTTTACTGGCTACCCTGAAAAGGCTGCGCGATCTGGGTAATACCGTAATCGTAGTGGAACATGATGAGGATACTATTCGCAATGCTGATTATATTATTGATATTGGCCCCCGCGCCGGGCTTCATGGCGGAAAAGTGGTGGCTTCGGGCAGCCTGGAGGAGATTACCAAAACGGCAGATTCAC
>CAZUFR010000123.1:0-4372 GCA_964619655.1 uncultured Syntrophomonas sp.
GTTCATAGGGTAAATCCAGTTGGAAGGTAACTGGTCCCCCACCAAATTGAACCCCTTGTAAGTTTTGCTCACAATGATTAGCTTTGACCTCAATTATGCGGCCATTTATTATCCCCGGGGGAATCGATACTTTATCCCCCTGCAAGATGTTAACCGGCAGTGGCGATAGCCAGGCCGTGGAGGGGTACACCTTACCCATTCCGTTGCTGTCCAGAACACCTTTAATCTCCTCCTCAGACCAACCTATAAACATGAGTTTTTCGTTATCCTGCCCTTGCCCTCTATTAAAGTACATCTCCATTATTCGCATTTTACTGTTGTCCTGGGCCCTAAATGGATTAAATCCTCGGGGATAATTAATTGGATAGGATTCAAACAAACGATAATAGGACGGCCGATTTTGCATAGACAGGTATAGCATAAAATCAACCTGCGTGGTTTCTCCAGGTTCGAGCTTATTAAGCTTCTGATAACCATAGCGGCTGAAAATTATGCAATCGCTCAGGGTCTGACGGGTATTATTAGTTACTGTACCGGTAATTTTATTACCTTGAGTGTAAAGTTTAGCGTCAATGTTTCCGGGTTGGTATATACTGCTGCGGGTGGCAATCGAACGGGTCGACCAGCGACTGAGGTCACCGAAGCTAACTCTGGTGTCCGCACCCTGCTTCACCGTAGCCAGTACCGGTAAATTTTCGTTATCTATCCCCGGGCCATCCCCGTGGAAATCCATCGGCAAAATATCTACCAGCAAGTTACCAGTTAGCTTAACGGAAAAATCCCGGTGGGTAGGAGCAAAAGCACCTATATATGAATTTACCCGGGCATAATCAAACTCCGGTTCTATCTGCACTATAGAAATAACTCGGGTAAAAACATCACGTCCTTTACCCTTAAAGCCTACAAAATAGGTAGCGCTGAAAAGTAATATGGCAGTAAGAGGTATGACTATCCAGCCCAATTCTCGACGGTCAAATTTTTTCAGCAATAAATAAGCCCCGGGTCCTAATATAAGAATGTAGAGCAATAATACAGCCGCCAGCAACCCCCGCGAAGGTAAATCAGATGCCGGTATACTGCGTAGGGCCCAGCCTATCTCATGGCGCCGCTGGTCCATCATCATAGTCCGTGCATTAGCTGCACTTATGACCTGGTGAGGGTCACTGTGAGTAAAAATGTTAAGCCATAAACTATCGTTGCCGGACCAATTATCAAAAGGACTGGAGCCGGGATCACAAGCCAGGTAATAAACATTCCCATGGCCTATTTTAGAGGCTACCAGTACTGGACTCTGTCCGTTGGCTACTAATGTAGTACCCCGGGTTGTTTGACCCTGGCTAAGAATAATATTCTTTCCTGCTGGTAGCTGTTGTCCAGTCCATTTTTCCAGCTCTGCCAGGGAGCTTACCTGGACACTGCCGGAAACTTGCACCGGTAGTAATGTCTCGGGCAGAGAGTTTAGAGTTTTTTGCCAGTTAGCCCCACCACAGGTTACCAGTAATCCCCCGCCTTCTACCCAGCTTTGCATGGAGGATAGCTGTTTCGGACGTAGATTGTGGCTGGAAAAATCAGCTAGGACTAAAACATCCATACTTTCCAGCATTATGGGGTTAGAGGGTATATCCTCACCCTTCAAGTTTATTACAGTAACCCTCTGGGCATTACCTGGTAATTTCACTGCCCCCAGGTGGTTTAAAGCTTCCAGGTTATCTGACAGTACTCCTACCATCATTTCCTGGGGTGGTAAGCGAGTAACCTTAACCCGGCTAGAAACTAGCTCTTTATCTTTAGCCATTAAGCGAAGGTTAAAGCTTTGGCCCTGGTCATCAGATGCATAGATGTTAAAACTCTTGCAGGCACCTTGGGGTAAAACTACCTGCCGGCTATATATCACCCGGGAACCGAATTGATTGCAGCTTACCTGTAAGTCACCCCTGATTTCCGGCCCCGAATTGTCAATTTTCACAGCAAAAGATACGGGCTCGCCGGTACGTACATAACCATTAAACCCCGCTTTGGCAGTCATAGAAAGGGTACTATCTGCCTCTGCCACCGTAGGTAAGCTCAATACCAAAAATAAAATTATAATCAGACTAATTAAAAGGTAACCACCAGGGCTCTTTCTCACGTTATCTACACTCATTTTAATTCCTCCCCCCACCTGTTACCGTAGCTTTTACCGCCGGGGCTACAGGTCGGGGTACAGCGGTTTCAGCCTTTTCGTTGACCGCATCGCCAGTTTTATCTCGGGCCGTTGCCGGAATATCCAACTGGTAACGCAGGTTAAGCGTCTTCATCAATACCGGTGAATCCTGTTCATCATCCAGGGTAATTACCCCGGCTTGCAAGCCTTTTTGCTCATTGGTAGCCAGATATACTGCTTCTATCTCACTAGCTGGAACTTCGGCGTTTAAGATATTTTTCTGCTCTATTCCTAAAACCTCTAATTGTTTTAAGTCTTTCATACCCACAAAAATAACCGGAATACCTGCCTTCACCAGTTCTGTGAGTTTTGCCGCCCGCTCATTTTCCAGGCTCTTCTTCTGCTGGTCGGGAAATACCCAGACGGCATTAACCATCCCTGGACTCAGGATATCAATTTCTTCCGCGCTCATGTTCCACCACTCCAGGGGATAATTGTTATACTGGCGGTAATACTTCTCGTTCTGGGACACAAAAGCAATCTTCATACCCCAGGATTGCTCTATCTCCATCCCGGCTTTATCATAAAAATGGAGCGTTAGCCCGATCTGTCCCTTAGGTATTTGGGCTAGTATAACTCGATTTTGAATCTTTGCCTGAATATTACTACCCTCACCCATTTCCAGTACTACCCGGTCTACCCGGGGATCTTTACAAAAGCCATAAAAGACTCCATCCGGCATTAGCCCGCATTCCACCGGATTAGCCCCACTTATCATTTCTGCAGTAAATTCCATGCCGTCCTTTAAAACTATACCCCCAGGTTTGCCTTCTACCAACCTTATACCTAGCATATAGGTCCCGACCTGAAAAGGCCTGTCGTAACCTGGATTGGCCTCAGGCATTTCCACATCTGCTTTAAAGATAAGATAGGTTTTCTGACCTAGTTCACGTACATCGAGTATTTTCAATTTATGTAGCTTGGTTTTCATATAGGGGTTGTTGTGCTTATGCATATAGGAAGGTAACTCTTTTTCCAATTGCTTTTCTGCCTGCTCTGTTATTTGAGCTTCCGACAGCTTCGGAGGGAAATAATAAAAATAGTTAAAAATCCACAACCCCAACACCACTAGAATTATTGCGGCCCCAATCCATAGCAGCCTCTTCACGCTTTAGCCTCCCCGCTCATAGCTTAATCTCCACCTTGCTATATAGTAACATTTTCCACGTTAACAAATAATACAACCTATTTCCCTTTTTCTTTCACCAAAAAAGGTGACAGGGGACGGTTCCTCCGTCACCTAAAATTAGGTGACGGAGGAACCGTCCCCTGTCACCCCCTGTTACCTTTAGCGAGGACGCATAGTTGGGTCAGTTTCAACTGCCTGGTTTTCATTACTCTGATCGGTTGAATCGGGCTCTTCTTCTACCGAAGCTTTTTCATCAGCCAGGTGGTCCTTAATTCCAAAATAATGTTCAAATATATCACGGGCTACATAACCTACTGAGCCTCCACCGCTATAACCGTATTCAATTACTCCGGCAAATGCAATTTCAGGATCGGCAAAAGGTGCAAAAGCAATGAATACCCCGTGAAAATCCTTTTTAGGGTTATCTCCCTGCCTGCCGGTTTCGGAAGTTCCAGTCTTAGCCGCAACCTGCAACTCTGGCGGGAAGTGAGCAAAAAGGAAACTGGCAGTCCCACCTGGTTGGGTAACTGCCAACATAGCCCTTCTGGTCTCGGCAATAGTTGCCGTTGACACATCAACCTCTTTGATTACCTCCGGTTTTACCGTTTTTAGAGTTTTCCCGTCATGAGAAACTACACTTTTCATTACGTGAGGCCGCATCAAGTAACCACCATTAGCTATAGTAGCTACATAGTTAACTAGCTGTATAACGGTATAGTTATTGTAACCCTGCCCGATAGCCATATTAAAAGTATCATATTGCTGCCAGGCCGTATCGAAGCGAAATCTAATATCATGGTCGGCATCTATTTGGTTTTTTTCCTTTTGTTTTTGCCGCTTTAGTTTCTCCAACTCTTCCTGACTCCCCCGGGCCTCTTGCTCTAAAGCAATATATTTTTCATCCAGACGTTTAAGGATAGTAGCATAACGATCATTTAATATTTTTTCATTAACCTCTTTTTTCCACTGAGGTGTAGGTAACAAACCCTGACTTTCATCGGGCAGGTCAATCCCGGTTTTGCTTCCCAACCCAAATTCCC
>CAZUFR010000124.1:0-4366 GCA_964619655.1 uncultured Syntrophomonas sp.
CTCCCAATACAGCATATGATGTTTATATAGTTGCCGAAGATATTGCAGGCAACTTGCAGTCTGCCCCGGTAAAGCTGCAAGCGACTACAAAAGCAGCATCAACCAGCGGACGTTGGCAGAAGGTTCGTGCCGGCGACAGCACCACGATTGCTTTAGACACCAGTGGTAGTCTGTGGGGTTGGGGAAATAATAGTGTTGGGCAAATCGGTGACGGAACAAAGCAGACTAAATATATTCCGACTCCTTTAAACCAGGGTAATCAGTGGGCTACTGTGGTCAGTGGGGACCATCATACCCTGGCTCTGAAGTCAGATAAAACTTTATGGACATGGGGGTTTAATGACTTTGGACAAATAGGCAAGGGTAATGAATTTGAACAGCTTAGTCCAATTCAGATAGGAACTGATAGGTGGATATGTATTGCTGCTGGTTATAAAGCTTCTGCCGGTATAAAAGAAAATGGCACTCTATGGATTTGGGGCAGAAATAACGGCGGTAAATTAGGCTTGGGAGATGATACCGACACGGCTGTATTAACACCTACTCAAGTAGGAACCGACAGTGACTGGAGTTCTGTTTCGGTTGGTACTGGTCATTGTTTAGCGATAAAGAATAATGGAACCCTGTGGGCCTGGGGACATGACGGCTGGGGCAAGTTAGGCAATGGTGATATATCTTCTGATCCAGTCCTGACCCCTCAGCAAATAGGTAGTAATACTAATTGGCGTCTGGTCTCTGCCAGTAAAGGAGTAGGAAGCGGCGGCAATTTTTCACTGGGTTTGAAGACAAATGGCACTTTATGGGCCTGGGGATGTAATGAGTATGGAATATTGGGAGTTTCAGGCAGTACCAAGTCGTATTCCTCGACTCCCATGCAGGTCAGTGTCGATACAGATTGGCAATTAGCAGAAACTGGATCTGACCATATCCTGGCACTAAAGAATAACGGCACCTTGTGGGCCTGGGGTAATAATTACAGCGGACAACTGGGCACTCTCCCCATAGGAGAACAACGGTATACGATTACCCAGGTAAATAATGATACTGATTGGAGTAGTCTGGCGGCAGGCGCCCGGGCCAGCTATGCTATAAAATCCAATGGAACTATGTGGTCCTGGGGCCAAAACACTGTTGGCGAGCTGGGAGATGGAACAACTGATAATCATATCTTGCCGGCAGAAATCGGACAACAGACCTTGTCAGATACTGAAGCAGTCGCAGCCGATACGGCCGCCCTGACCTGGGATACTACTAAAGGAGCAAACAGTACAGAAAATAATGTGACTGCCAACTTGATAAACCCGTTGCCAACTACAGGCAGCAATGGTACGACCATTACCTGGAGTGCATCCCCGACTGGTTGGATAAACACCACCACCGGAGCAGTTACCAGGCCCACCTCAGCCCAAGGTGATCAAACAGTTATCCTCACAGCTGCCATAAGCAAGGGTTCTGCCAGTGCTGCTAAGGACTTTACTCTAACGATTAAGGCTGCCTCAGCAGAACAGACTCCCGATGAAGCCATCTCTTTAGATTTGACTGCCCTGACCTGGAATACCATTAAAGGTACAAACAGTTCAGCAAGCAGTATAACAAGTAGTCTGAACCTTATAAGTTCCGGAGACAACGGCACAAACATTAGCTGGAGTGCAAATCCTGCAGGCTTAATTAACACCAGCACCGGAGCAGTTACCAGACCTACCAGCAGCCAGGGAAATAAAACCGTAACCCTGACCGCTGTCATCAGCAAGGCTGGAGGAACAAGTAAGACCAAAACCTTCACTCTGACCATAGCTGCACTTTCCAGCAGCAGTAGTGGTGGCAGTGGTGGAGGTGGTACCACTCCCACCGGTATACTGGTAACCTCCTCGGGAAAAACCGCAAGTGTAAACGAAGTTACCGTCACTTTCCCTGGCGGAGCGGTGGAAAACGATATCCGGGTGCAAATTAAAGAAATCGATCTATCTACAGGAATGTCCCTGCCGGATGATGGTAAGCTGCTAAGCCAGATAATCGATATTGTAAAAGACAAATCCAGCAACTTCAAAAAATCGGTTACTATCACCCTATCCTTTAATAAATCCATGTTTAACCCGGATGAATATGACATTGCTATTTACTACTATGATGAAGATACGGGTAAATGGATAGCTTTAGACAACATCAGGCTTAACCTGGAGGCAGGTTCCATAAGCGGTGATACTACTCATTTTACTAAATTTGCCGTAATAGCTACCCCAAAAGCCATTAAGGAAGAAAAACCAGTTAAACCTGTAACTCCCCAACCGATTAAAAATATCCCCGGTGATATTTCCGGTCACTGGGCTAAAGACAGTATTCTGAAATTAACTAATGCCGGAGTTGTAAGCGGTTACCCGGATGGCACTTTTAAGCCGAATAACACCGTTACCAGGGCTGAATTTACAGTTATGCTGGTAAAAGCCTTAAACCTGGAAACTAGAGTAGGCAAAACATTCAACGATACTAATTCCCACTGGGCCAAAGATAGCATATCTACAGCTGCCGCTCACGGTATTATCAGTGGCTATGACGAAAACACCTTTGGTCCCGATGATCTAATTACCAGAGAACAGGTAGCAGTAATCATCGCCCGCGCTGCCCAACTGGAAACCGGCACTGATGAGTTAACCTTTACTGACAGCAAAGCCATCTCCTCCTGGGCAAAACCAGGCGTTGCTGCAGCATTTAAAGGCAAGTTTATAACTGGCTATCCCGACCACAGCTTCAGGGCACAAGGTAAAACCACCCGGGCGGAAGCAGCCGTTATAATCGGTAAACTACTCAAGTAACACCTAAATTAAATACGATATTACCAAAACGGGGCATTCCTATCTAAAGGAATGCCCCGTTGGGTATAAACTAGTTAGCCATATAGTGATAATACCTCTTCTTGCCGCGATTTCAAAAAGGTCTCCCACAATAATACCCGGAAGGCCTTTTATGCTTCATATTTATTCTTTTTCAGTCTGGCAAATATTTTCATGAAATCAACCAATGGAATTATTAACACCGACAGCAGTACCACGATACCCCATTGTTCAGAATTGAGAGGCACAACCCGGAATAATGAATTAAGTGCCGGAGTAATAATGACACCTACCATAAGGAGAGCGGAAAATAGTGCCGCCCCTACCAGGTATTTGTTGCCGAATAATCCCAACTTGAAAATAGACTGGTAACGAGATCTTTCATTAAAAGCATGCACTACCTGGATTAGACCCAGGGTAGCAAAAGCCATTGTCACTGCCACTGGCTGGGAATAATTGCTCATCCCTATATAATAAGCGGTCAGGGTAATAGCCCCCTGAAATATCCCCTGATAAATGATACTGATTCCTACACCTCCTGCAAATACACTGGCATTTGCAGGCCTGGGTTTTTGTTTCATAATATCCTTTTCACCCTTATCAATACCCAGGGCCAGAGCGGGAAATGTATCGGTAACCAGGTTAATCCACAAAATATGAACAGGAAACAGTATAGGCCAATTTAACATGGTAGCAATGAACAATGTAAGTACTTCCCCGATGTTGGCCGATAACAGGAATTGTATAGATTTACGTATATTACTGTATATTTTTCTGCCTTCCTGAACGGCCAAAACGATAGTAGCAAAGTTATCATCAGAAAGCACCATATCAGAAACACCTTTAGCTACATCGGTGCCGGTTATGCCCATACCCACACCTATATCCGCAGTTTTCAGAGCCGGTGCATCATTTACACCGTCTCCGGTCATAGCCACGATTTTCCCGTTTTGGCGCCAGGCATTTACTATGCGTACTTTATGTTCCGGAGATACACGGGCATATACCGAATACTGATGAACTTGCTTCAGAAAATCCTGATCAGATATCTTATCAAGTTCACTGCCGGAAATTACTTCGCTGTAATCTTTTATAATACCTAAATCAATGGCAATAGCTACTGCCGTATCCCGATGATCACCGGTAATCATAACCGGTCTGATACCGGCATCTTTACATACTTTTATAGCTTCCCGTACTTCCTGTCTCGGCGGGTCGATCATACCGACCAGACCCAGGAAGATGAGATCATTTTCTGTGTCAGCCGGATTAGGATTCACAATTGCAGTTTCACTATCCTTATAAGCCATGGCCAAAACTCTTAAAGCTTTGGAGCCCATGTCGGTGTTGGCCTTTTTAATATCCTGAAAGGTAGCTTCATCCATTTCTTTAATCTGACCATCAATCAGAATCCGGTTACATTTACTGAGCAGTACATCCGGTGCACCCTTGGTTAATATACGATAAGTATCATTAATTCTATTTACCGTAGTCATTAATTTGCGGTCAGAGTCAAAGGGGATTTCTGCGGTTCTGGG
>CAZUFR010000125.1:0-4366 GCA_964619655.1 uncultured Syntrophomonas sp.
GTGTAGGGCAGGGAAACTGGGCCAAAGTACCCTGGATAGCGTTTATGGATAAAAATAAAGCAGATTCGATTCAGAAGGGCATTTATGTTGCCTATTTATTTTGCCAGGATATGCAAGGATTATATTTATGTCTGATGCAAGGGGTAACCGAAATTATCCAAACAGTGGGGCGAAGACAGGGTTATGAGCAATTGCAACAGAAAGCAGAAGAAATGCGCCCCTCCCTGAAAGAATTGGATACAACAGGTTTTATACTGGATAACAACATGAAATTATATGCTGATAGTAGCCTGGGGAGCGATTATGAAAAAGCAACCATTGCTTACAAGTTTTATCCAGTTGAAGCATTACCGAGTGATGTTGTTCTTACTAGAGATCTGGTTACTATACTTAATGCTTATGTTCATATTGATGAGTCGAATTCCAGTTTGAGCGCTGCCGATGAGGAGAATGATAGAGTGGATAGTTTGGTTAAAAACATAGCCGCCCAGGGCTATACCTTTGAGCCATGGCAGATAGCTGCTTATGTTGCTGCTCTGCGCACAAAACCAATTGTAATTCTGGCGGGAGTTTCGGGTACGGGAAAATCAAAACTACCGGCCTTAATCAGTCGGGCAACCGGTGGAATTTGTCATCTGATTCCGGTGAGACCTGATTGGACCGATAGCTCTGATGTGCTTGGCTATTGTGATTTACAGGGGCAGTTCAAACCAGGGGCTTTGCTGTCAATAGTCCGGGAGGCAGCTAATAATCCGGATAAACATTTTGTATGCATTATGGATGAGATGAATTTGGCACGGGTAGAGCATTACTTTGCTGAGGTTTTAAGCCAGGTGGAAAACCGCTACTCCGATGGTGCAGGGGGATTTATTAGCGCACCACTTATTTGCCAGGATTTAAAAGAGGAAAATGCAGAATGGGGTCAACAGGTATTGCCTCCTAACCTGGCTATCGTGGGTACCGTTAATATGGATGAAAGTGCTTATGGATTCAGCCGCAAGGTACTTGACCGTGCTTTTACTTTGGAGTTTTCCGAGATACATCTGGAATCCTGGGGAAATGAGATTGATGAGACCCCTGACATTAATATATGGCCGGTTAAATTATGGTTCCCCCAGGCTATTAGCCTGAATGGGCTGCAGAATCTTACAACAGAAGACAAGCAGAAGATAGAGAAAGTTATCACGGTGCTGACTGAAGTTAACACTATTTTGATTCAGGCCCAGTTACAGGTGGGTTACCGAGTAAGGGATGAAGTAGCCTTATTTGTATTGCATGCGGAGGAAATAATTAGCTCGTTTGTCACCAATGGTGGGATGCAGGTTAATCCTCTGGATTTGGCATTACAGATGAAAATATTACCCCGAATTATCGGAGGTAGCACCCCGGTACGCAAGGTCGTGTTGCAGTTATTGGGTTGGGCGGTTAAAGGGTCAAAGAGTATCAGCGAAGAGGATGCTAACACCATAGTTGATGATTGGGAGAAAATTGGTCGACCTACATTCCTGGAAAATGCCCGCTATCCCCGTACTGCTGCAAGACTATGCCTGATGTGGGATCGTTTATTTACTGAAGGATTTACATCTTACTGGATGTGATATTATGGAGCAGCTTTTTGAATTAGCAAGTGATCTGGTACACCTAAAATTTAGTTTATCCAGTAACAAAGAACGGGCAAAATCTCCCGGGAAAGATGTATGGGGTCGTTTGATTATTACCAAGCACAGGACAAATCTTGCCTGGCAAAGAATATGGCGCCAGGGCGTACCCCAAAAGCTCGCAGATTGTCCGGAACAACATGCTGGACCATGTCTTTTTGAAGAAACTAATTACAAGCTGTATGCCCGCTGCATTCCCGGTCACAAGCTGGATATAATGCATCGCGATCCGGTTATAATTAGAGATTTGGATTATGATGATGACCATTCGACGGTATATGGATATATTAACTTTGGTTCTCAGGTAGGTTACAGTGAATTTACGGTACTAATTGATGATAAACCGGAGTTTTCATTTCAGGTCGAAGTTTTCCCCAGTAAGTTGGATTATGCTAGTGATTATGAGGAAATTCTGGCAGATGTACAGGATATAATGACAGGTCTGGCCATGGAGTACCTGCGCTCAACCTACCAAATGGGCACTATTGCTCCTTCCCCGTCCAGTAATTTGGAATGGTTTGTTCTGTTACGCGGTCTTATAGATGATTTAGAAAAGGCGTTAAACTTTATTGCCCGTAAACCAGTAAGGGGATTGCAAAGAGAGCAAATGCCGGTAAGGGTGGAAAAGATAAAGCATATAAATGGACGGGTTTTGGCAGCCGTAAGGAAAGGTTCAGGCCGAGGTGATTTTATTACGACCAGAAGTAATATCCCTGTGCGTGAGTATATATATGAAGACCGTCCCCGGAGCACCCTGGATACTATGGAACATCGCTGGTTATCACGACAGCTGCACCTTATTCACCAGCGTTTAAACCGGTTACGCTTTGAAGAACGTCAGTTGGAACGCACTCCCAGGCGCCGTAAGGCTTTGCAGGAGTTAGGGGACATGGAAAAGCGGGTACTGCGTCTGCAGGGTCTGGAACCATTTTCTGCAGCCAGTGGTGAAATTCCAACAGGTTTTGTTTCGCTACAGTTATTAGGATTGCCCGGCTACCAGGAAGCCTATACCAACTGCTTGGCTTTATCGCTGGGGTTACGGATTGAAGGTGGTCCCTTACAGTTATCAGTTAAAGATTTGAATTTATTATATGAGTACTGGTGCTATCTGGCTCTACTTCGTATGATGAGTGAGGAGAGCGGGCAGCAAATCCCTGTAAAAGAGCTGTTTGCGGTTAAACAGATGGGCCTTCGGGTTTTACTTAACCGCGGCAGAGAACAACGCGTATGTTTTGCTTCCGGAGGAGACCAGCGTATAACCGTTACCTATAACCCCAGCTTTCAGGGGGAGGCTATGCTCATTCCCCAGCGTCCGGACATGGTTATTACTCTGGAGAATGAGGCCTGGCCTGCAATGCATTTAGTTCTTGATGCCAAATACAGGTTAGAGGCTTCAGATGATTATGTGAAGCGGTATAATTCCGAGGGTCCTCCAGAAGATGCTCTGAATGCTATGCACCGTTACCGTGATGCTATACTGGAATTTCAAAACCGCAGTGATGGGAATCCGGTTCAACGAAGAACCGTGGTACAGGCAGCAGCTGTTTTTCCCGGAGGCATGGGGCAAGATGCTTTTTATGACAGCAAGCTGTGGAAAGCTCTAACCCATATCGGAGTAGGGGCTTTACCCTTTTTACCGTCCAATACAAAGTATGTTAGAGAGTGGCTACGCAACAGCTTAAAAATGGGTGGATTTAGTATTGCAGAGCATACCTTACCCCATAGCATGTATGAACGGGCTCGGGATTGGCGTTTATCTGCCGCAGAACCCGTAGTCATAGGTACATTAAGTGCCGGCAACCAATCCCAGCATTTACAATGGATTATTGAAGAGCAGCTCTATTATATGCCGGTGTTAAAGACCCAACTGCGCCAGTACGCTACCAAGTGGGTGG
Organism: uncultured Syntrophomonas sp.; assembly: GCA_964619655.1. Classification (GTDB taxonomy): domain Bacteria; phylum Bacillota; class Syntrophomonadia; order Syntrophomonadales; family Syntrophomonadaceae; genus UBA4844. The sequence goes on from CAZUFR010000125.1 coordinate 3,554, forward strand.
CGATTTACTCCCCCCTGGAAATACGTAGGCCCGGGGCGGTAACTCATTATGCCAGGGTTGAAAGCATTGACATTGTTAAAAGAAAGGAAATTCTAACTCCCTGGAGGCCAAAACGGAATTTGGATGAGCTCCAGGTAACTTTTAAACTGGGTGAGGTAATCGAAAAAAAACCACCCATAATCAACAGCAGCGGCTATAGTTTTACTCAACATCGCTGGACCAGCCGACTGGGTCTGGAGCGTGCCCGTAATCTGGAAGAACTGTTGTTGGAAACAGAGCCGGAATGGAAATTATTTGAGGATTTAAGGGCTCTTGGTGCCGAGTTTACCCTTGATCCCAGCGAACCAGTACGTCTGCTGGATAAGGACAACCCTTACGGACGAGTCTGGTTTCGTCTGAAAGACGGTTTAAGTATTCGTTATGCAGGAGCATCAGGATATGCTATTAAGAAGATACCTGGCAGCAAACCTCACTATTTTGTTGACTATAATAAGCTTCTTACAGAAATAGGAAAACAACTTCGGTAATAGTCCTCGGAGCTATTAAAAATACATGAAAGGAGCTTCCCCATGTCAACAATCACTACCGGCCGTATCATCACTGCCTCTATCTCCTCCATAAAAAAGCTTACCTGCGATGAAATCTGGCAGATAACCAGGTCGGATAAGGTTATTGTCGGTACTAAATGGGTGCCGGAACTGGCGCCGGGCTGGGATTTGTTTAACCAATACCTGCGTAACTGGAAGGGTAAACCACCGGAAGAATGGTGGCCTCTGTGTGCCCGGACTTATTGTTATAGGAATGTCTTGATAT
>CAZUFR010000126.1:0-4280 GCA_964619655.1 uncultured Syntrophomonas sp.
AGTCTGCAATAAAAAAGTACGGATGAGGGGAAAGTGATGTAGGGACGGGGGGTGAAGGGTGAGGAACATTTATATCTCAGTTTTCTTAATCTCGATCAGTCCTGTGCGGGCTGCATAGGCAATCACCTGGGCGCGATTTTCCAGATGCAGCAGCTCGATAATCCTTGCCATATGATACTTTACCGTCCGTTCCGTAAGTCCCAGCACATCTCCCGCTTCTTTATAGGTGATTCCCCGGGCTACCATGTTCAATACCTCCAATTGACGTTCGGTGAGTTTTCCTCGTCTTACTTCCTCCAATGTATGCTGTGAAAGTTTATGGTCGTATGTATCACTACATCCGAATTCTTTTAGAAGCCGTGCTGCCAGACCGGGCGAAAGCGGCACTTCACCTTTTTCAAGATCAGACAACATATCTACCAGGTCCTTGGCGTTGGTATTTTTCAAGAGATAACCTGATGCACCATATTTGACGGCATCGAAAAGGTCATCGTCCTCGTCCGATGTGGTAAGCATAACAATCTTGATATAAGGCATTTCGGCCTTAATCAGCTTCAATGCATCTATTCCGCTGCACCCGGGCATTTTTATATCCATTAAAATAATATCCGGTTTCAATATTCGGGCTTTGCTTAATGCTTCCCTGCCATCCTGAGCTACACCCGCAACTTCTATACCAAAGGTTTCCAGTACATATTGCAGGCCTTCCAGGAATAAGGGATGGTCATCTGCCAGCATTAATTTCATGGGTATTTTTTTCTCCCTTCTTAAGGGGAACTTGTAGAGCGATTCTGCTCCCCTGTCCTGCCGCTGATTCAATATTGATTTTAGCCCCTATTGTTGCGGCACGTTCTCGCATTATGCTTATTCCAAACTGATTCCTGTCAGTCAGATTAGATGGGCTAATATCAAATCCCTTTCCGTCATCCTCCACTACGGCACACAACTGTTCCTGTTCAAATGTGAACCGTATTTTAACATTTAGAGCTTCAGCATGTTTGGTAATATTGTTCAGAGCTTCTTTAAGAATGTTAAGCAGATTGACCCTAACGTTTGGTTCCAGTTCTTCACCAGTAAATCCCATAGGGATATCCAGTTTCACTTTCAGTTCGGTTTGTTCCTCAAAAGTTAATATTTCCCGGTTCAAGGCAGAGATAAAATCTCTTTCCATCGTTGCCAGGCTTCTGCCACTCCGGATATATTCCCTTATCTCATTATGAGCTGATTGAGTGACATCTACCAGTTTATCAAGCTTCTGGGATGTAATCCCTACCCCCGCATTGGCAAGCTCCTGCTTAATGCCCTGTGCCTGCAGATTAATAAAGCCCAGTATCTGACCCAGATTATCGTGCATATCCCGGGCCATCCGCTGCCGCTCTTCAATGACCGCAAGTCTCCACTGTTGTTTCATGTACTCCTGCTGGGCCAGCTTTTTTTCCGTTATTTCATAGCTTATTACCAGCCTGCCAATGTGCATACCCTTCTTATCGACCAGAGGGGAAAGCAATAGCTCATAGACCCTCAAGGATTCTCCGTTCTCTATGGAAAACTCGCTTTCTATAATGTTCCAGTCTATGCAAGCTTGAGCCAGAGACGGTATGTTAGCACAGACTTCTTCCACCCCGGTGCTGGTAATCCCTGCCGCCCTAAGACCGATAATTTTTTCAAAGGCGGGATTAATATCCAGCACCCGGTTTTGCAAATCAAGCACCATAACTCCTGCATCCATGATTTCAATTACTGTGTCCCGTGCTAAAGGGACCAGATCAAAGAGTTTGAAACGGAAAATACCCCAGGCAATAATAAGCCCTGCTGGTCCAAAGAATACTGGCGTAATATCAAATCGTTGTACCGGTCCCAGCCCCAAAACATACAGAATATTAGGTATTATGATTAGGCTCAACCCGGCCAGCAAAGCGACTGCCTGTTTTCGGTATACCGTATTTTTTAGAAAGACTCCTTTTATCAGGAGTACAGCTGCACTTAAATTCAACAGATAGGAATAGGCGGTATGAATAAAGAAAACCAGACCATATTTTTTAGCAATGACAGGAAACAACCCACTGTAATCCAGATGGATATCATATCTGATTAAACCGTGATATCCATCAGTCCATACTAGCATGATAATGATGGTTGGCAGGAGAGCCAACCACAAAACCTTTTTGTTTTTGACCCACTCATCATAACCGGTAAACTGCATACATAATGCCAGCAGGGTTACTGGAGAATAGCAATAGGCGAAATACTGCATATTGGCCCAGAAGAGCTTGGTAGGCAAATCGCTGCCCGATAGTTCCAGCGCATTGGTGGCGGACCATATTGTTACCACTAGCATGCAGAGTATAAAACTAACCGCGCCTTTCGCATTGCGTCGGCGAACCAGAGCATATATACCCAGAGTCAGTGAGATAAATGCGGAAGTAATCAGCGGCCAAATGTATGGAACATATTGAAACTGCATATATCAATCCTCATCACTATCATTATCTTTATGCAGTTAGTTGGCTAATTGCTAAAGAGTAATTTTATAATAGCACATAATACCATTGGAGGAATACTATGCTATCCTTAGCCTCCGCCCTCTCCACTATAACCAAATAATGCCGGTTAACCGTAGTCACTATATCAATTATAATTAAGCCGAACCCTTAAAGAAGGAGGGATAAATAACATCAGCAGTAAGTAGCCTATCACCTGTCGCAATATTATAGGAGGAATCGTCTATGTTTATGAAAAGATCTAAAACACCTGTAGCTATATTGACCGCTTTAGTCTTTGTTTTATCGTTACTTTTCAGCCTTCCACTACTGGCCGCTGAAGATGACGCCTTTACGGTTAATTTTACTGCCAGTAAACTATCTCCTCAGGATTCAGTAATACAAATGGACTTCAGTAAAGGCTTCGATCGTCAGTTGGAAAATGATCTGGCCAAAATCCACGTCTCAGATAAAAGTAGTGGACAAAACATAACTTATTCAGAACATAAATATATCAAAGAAGGCCAACAGGCAGAGAAAGTTCGGCGTCTGGAGTTGTTTTTTAATAATTTAAACGCCGGTACCACCTATGTTATTGAATTAGATGCAGATTTTATTGCTAATAACGACACTACTCTAGGTGAGAAGCAGAGTTTTGAATTCACTACTACTGCACCGGAGGAGCAGCCGGCAGAACCTGTTACTCCTGATCCGGAGGAACCGGTAGTTGAGCCTGAAGAACCTGTTACTCCTAATCCGGAGGAACCAGTAGTTGAGCCTGAAGAACCTGTTACTCCTAATCCGGAGGAACCGGTAGTTGAACCCGAAGAGCCTGTAACTCCTGAACCGGAGGAACCGGTACTTGAGCCGGAAGAACCTGTTACTCCTGAACCAGAAGAAACAGCCAAGGTGGAGCTTAAGGATATAAGCGGTCACTGGGCGGAAGATATTATCATGGAACTGGTAAATTCAGGTGCGGTATCAGGTTATCCTGATGCCACTTTCCAACCTGACAAAAAAATAACCCGGGCAGAATTTACTACCATACTGGTAAAAGCCTTTAAATTAGAGGCTAAGACTGGTAAGGATTTTGCCGATATCGCCGATCACTGGGCTAAAGACGCCATTGTAACTGCTGCTGTTAATGGTATTGTTAGCGGGTATGATGCCGATAATTTTGGACCAGACAATGATATTACCCGGGAACAAATGGTGGTCATGATTGTAAAGGCAGCTCAGTTAAATGAAAATGGTGAAGGCAAGCAGTTCACTGATAATGACAAAGTATCAACCTGGGCTGCTGAGGCTGTAGCTATAGCCAGTCAGCACCAAATTATTGGGGGTTACCCCGATAACAGCTTTAACCCTCAAAGTGAAGCTACTCGGGCGGAAGCTGCTACAGTAATAATTAACGCTTTACAAGCCAAATAATTTAACTCGTACTTAAACATACCACGGTGCCTGGCACTGTGGTATGTTATTTTTTCCCCGTTTTAATCTATCAGCAGTATCCTGGCTCCAACTGCCAGTAAAGCAATGCCCAATAAATCCAGGTAATGAAACTCGAATTTTTTCATGCCAAATAGACCGAGGCTGTCTACTAATACAGCAGTCAATATCTGAGCTACGATAATAGCGGTCGTAGCATTACCAACCCCTATTTGCGGTATAGTACGTACTACCAGGTAAATTATTATTACGTTTAATACTCCGCCCAAAAATGCCCACCAGGGAACTGAAGTTAATTTGGCATAGTTGTTAAAACCTACCCCTATAAACAGAATAATAATTAGAGCTGTC
>CAZUFR010000127.1:0-4274 GCA_964619655.1 uncultured Syntrophomonas sp.
CTAGACGATGGGGCCATAAAACATGGCTGCCGGTCAAGGATTCGAACCCTGACGAACTGATCCAGAGTCAGTCGTGCTACCATTACACCAACCGGCAGTGCTAAGGGCAAATTACCCCGTGCGAAAATTATTATAATACAGGGTACGGGTAATGTCAAAGGTTATTCGCGCATTTAGGCCCCTAAAATTTTGGTTGGCTATAGTTTGGACTAAACAAAGGAGCATTATTCTACAAAAACTCCTTAGGCCCCCATCCCTCATGATTTACGATTTCGAGCGGGCAGACACATGGGTCTGCCCCTACGAATGCTCACTCCTCACGCCTCACTAATATATGCCACCGCTTTTTTAAGCCTGTGCAAGCATTTCTCCCGACCCAGAACCTCCATTACTTCAAAAAGCCCGGGTGTATTGGTACGACCACTTAAGGCCAGGCGCGTCGGGTGTATAAGTTCAGCTGCTTTAAGCTGCATAATTTCCGCCTGCTGGCGCAGTAAATCCTCGATTACCGATGCCTCAAATTGAGGAGATTTTTCTACTATATCTATTACTGCATTTAGAATATCCAGGACATTTGCCTTTTTAAAATGCTTAGTCACGCCTTTAGCATCATAACTATCAACATCTTCACAAAAATACTGTATAGCTGTTGGAATCTCGTTTAAGGTTTTAACTCTATTACCCACCAGGTCCAGCACCCGCAGCAGGTATTCACGTGGATATTCTGATATATGTTTTTGCATCTGTTTCTGGTTACTACTTAAATTTAGTAACCGTTCGGCACTGCTATTGCCGAGATAATGACCATTCATCCAGGTCAGTTTTTCAATATCATAAATAGCTGGAGAGCGTGATATACCGTCCAAACTAAATTCCTGAACCAGCTCCTCCAGAGTCCACAAATCCCGATCCTCTCCGCTGGACCAGCCCAGCAGGGCCAGGTAATTTAATAGAGCTTCCGGTAAATACCCTTCATCCCTGAATTCCTGTACCGACGTAGCCCCATGGCGTTTGGACAGCTTGCTCCGGTCCGGAGCCAGAATCATAGAGGCATGGGCAAATGCAGGTGGATTAAGCCCCAGTGCTTCATATATCAATAATTGTTTGGGGGTATTGGACAGGTGTTCTTCGGCCCTGATAACATGGGTAATCTTCATACTGGCATCGTCTACTACTACGGCGAAGTTATAGGTAGGCCAGCCATCTGATTTAGCAATAATAAAATCATCCAGCAGAGCATTACTAAACTCCACCTCACCCCGGATTAAATCATGAACCACAGTAGTTCCGCTATCGGGAGCTTTAATCCTTATTACCGGGCGCAATCCTTGTTGTAGCCGTTCCTCTACCTCTTTCGGGGAAAGCTCCCGGCAGCGTCCACTATATTTATAATCCCGCTTCTGGTTGCGGGCAGCTTCCTTTTCCTGCTGCAACTCTTCACTGCTGCAAAAACAATAATAAGCCTGGCCGTTAGCTAGTAATTCATCCAGGTATTTACGATAAATGGGCAAACGCTTACTCTGACGGTAAGGCCCATAAACGCCACCCTTATCTGGCCCTTCATCCCAATCCAATCCCAACCACTGCAGACCATCTATAATACCCTGCGAGGACTCTTCAGTGGAACGCAATAAATCTGTATCTTCCAGACGGAGAACAAATACTCCATTATATTTATGGGCAAACAACCAGTTAAAAAGAGCAGTTCGCGCTCCCCCAATATGTAGACTCCCAGTTGGACTGGGGGCAAAACGTACCCTAACTTCCTCCACTATCACTCACTCCAATCTAAATAAACTTATGAACATACATATCTAAAGGGCACACGGCAACCTTAATTACGACCAACGGGAGCATCAGTGTGCCCGCGTCTTTGCGCGTCAAAAAAGTCTATTTTCTTAGTACAGTCTATAACATACAGGTTGCTTTTTCAAAAAATGCTGGGCAGACGTAGGAATATTAAACTTAGGACCAAAATGCTGATTATGTTTATAGTACCTATGCTGCATTCCCCCTTCACGAAAGTAAGGGTGGTTCACATAAATGAAAAAGAGCGGTATAGTTTTAAGCATAAAAAACCAACTCCTGAACAATCTATGTAAGGAGGAATTAAAAATGGGCGGAAACGGTACTATCGTAGGTGCTTCTGCCAATGTTATAGTGCATGTCTGCCCGCGAAGGTCATCCAATTACATTTTTGGGGTTTATGAAAATAGCATTTCCACTGATGCTGGTATCTATAGTTATTGCTACAATATACTTGTTAGTATTTTTCCTGTAGGGGCAAGTAGGCAAGAGGAGACAGGTAAGACTAGATGGTTCTTGCTTGCGTGATTTAAGGCAAGAAGGAGGCAAATATGATGGAACTCAGGAAACGTCCGCGCCGGTTACGGGCCAATGAAACTATACGTAAGATGGTGCGGGAAAACCATGTAAGGGTTGAAGATTTGATTTATCCCATGTTTGTTATGCCCGGAGAGAAACAAAAAATAGCTGTTTCGTCCATGCCCGGTGTTTATAACTTTTCCCTGGACGAGTTTGTTCTGGCCCTGCAAGAGGTTTCGGATTTGGGCGTCCCATCGATTTTGCTTTTTGGAATTCCAGAGAGCAAAGATAGTGTGGGGTCAGGGGCTTATGCTGAAGATGGGATTGTCCAGCAGGCAGTACGATTGGCCAAAAAGCATTTCCCGGAACTCTATGTTATTACCGATATATGCCTGTGCGAATATACCGACCATGGACATTGCGGTTTGATTAGTAATGGGGAAATTCTGAATGATCCCACCCTGGATCTACTCGCCCGCACAGCAGTTACCCATGCCCAGGCCGGGGCGGATATGGTTGCTCCTTCCGATATGATGGATGGACGAGTCGGTGCTATCAGGGAGAGGCTGGACCAGGAGGGCTTTGCCCATATCCCGATTATGTCATATGCAGCCAAGTATGCTTCCGGGTTCTACGGTCCTTTCCGCGAAGCAGCAGGCTCGGCACCCCAGTTTGGTGATCGCAGAACTTACCAAATGGACCCGCCCAACGGCAATGAAGCTATGTTGGAAACGCGCCTGGACCTGGAAGAGGGCGCAGATCTTATCCTGGTAAAGCCAGGCCTGTCTTATGGAGACATTATCTATCGTACCAAACAGGAGTTTAAAGTTCCGGTTGCTGTATATAACGTAAGCGGGGAGTATGCGATGGTAAAAGCGGCTGCCGCCAACGGATGGATTGACGAGCAACGTATTGTTATGGAAGCTCTGGTGGGTATGAAACGTGCCGGCGCAGATTTATTAATTACCTATCATGCGTTAGATGTCGCTCGTTGGCTGAATAAAAAATAAGCAAATAGTTGTCAATAAACATCATCTTTCCTCTCTCTCTTCTGAACCTCCCTTTACCCGCTGGTTAATGGAGTTTCCTGGCGGGTAGAGTTTGGGGGTTTTTTAAAGCAGATCATATTCAGATACTTAATATCATTAATATATGCACCAAATAGATACACTTCTCATATATTTGTATACGGAGGGGATGAGATGAGGGGTCATAAAAAACGCTGGCTGTTAATTATAATAGTAGTCGTTCTTATACTTGCTATAGTAATTGATGTAAGAATCAAATCCAGTATTCTACAATTAGCCAAATCCAAAGCCCAGCTAAGTGAAACTGCAGCTATCAATCGTATTGTAAATGAGCGAGTAGTCAATGATATAGAATATCAGGATCTGGTGACCGTTCATAAAGACAGCCAGGGGAAGATAGTAATGATACAACCGAATACTATAATGTTAAATAAAATTATGACCCGAACCGTAATTGAAGTAGCAGATGAAACCGCCCAAATACGGGAAGATAGAATAGATATACCGGCTGGACAGCTATTGGGACCCGCATTTATAGCTGGTTATGGCCCGAAATTTAAAGTAAAAATAATTCCCGCCGGGGAAGTTAAGGTAAATGTTTTAAATAAATTTGACCAGGCCGGAGTCAATCAAACCAGGCATCTCATATATTTTCAAATTGACAGCAACATTAAAATAGCAGTTCCTTATCTTGATGAAACGATTAAGGTATCAACCGTAATACCGTTGGCGGAAACCATTATTGTCGGGGAAGTACCGAAAACTTACCTGAACTTTAGCGGAAACAAAGATTCACTCTATCCTCTGATGCTACAAGAATAAAAATTCAAAATTCGACCTGAAGAATGCTTGACATAGTAAAATCAGCATGATAATATATGTTTTGCGCCCACGGAAAGCGGGCTGCGAGATCTTGATAAA
>CAZUFR010000128.1:0-4265 GCA_964619655.1 uncultured Syntrophomonas sp.
ACAACCTATTATCAGCGCCTATCTCTGTTTACACGTAGCAGGATAAACCGCCATCAACTAAAAATATATTTCCAGTTAACCAGCTCGAGTGATCGGAGGCAAAGAATAATATGGCTCCGTTCATGTCTTCCGGATACCCTACCCGTTTCATGGGAAATAACCGGTTTAGTTTATCCATTTTGCCTGCCGCCTCCAGGCGGTTAATTTCACCTTGTAACATGGGTGTTATTATATGGGAAGGACAAAGGCAATTAACCCTGACTACTGGCCCCAGGTCTGCTGCCATAGCCCGGGTAAGGTTTACCACTCCACCTTTCATGGCACAGTAGGCAGTGGACTGGTATGCCCCCAAAGTACCAAGTATGGAGGATATATTTATAATACTGCCTCCACCACTTTCCTGCATTAAGGGCACCATTACCTGTGATACCTCAAAAACGCTGCGCAGGTCAATGCGATACATCTGGTCAAAATCATCCATGGTTGTCTCCAGGAATGGCTTGCGCATAGCCGACCCCGCATTATTAACCAGGATATCCAGATGACCCCATTCACTTTTAACCAAATCGCGTATTTTTTCTATATCTGCCCGAACGGTTACATCACCTGGACAGGCAAGAGCCGTTCCACCCTTTTCCTTTATTTCTGCAACCGTCTCCTCCAAAGGACCTGAACGTCGTCCCGTAACCAGTACCCGGGAGCCATTTTCAGCCAGGGCAATAGCTGCGCCTTTGCCAATTCCGGTACCTCCACCAGTAACTATAGCTACTTTTCCTTCTAGATTCATCCCCTCAAACCCCCTTGAAATTCTATATCTACCAAACACTTCTACAAAAACAACCAATTCCCTTTTTAGGCTACGCTTTTATGCCGGTGATTTCTAAAAATTCAGATTATTAATAAATTTATCCTGAAAACCGGGATAATGGGCTAACTCTAAACATTGAACTTTATCCTGTAGTATTCTGGCTTCCCGGCGTTTTTTATCAGAGAGCAGAGCCAGCGTGGCTCCCTGGGCGGCGGCATTACCGATGTTAACCACCTTTGCAGGGTCAACTGACGGAATCATTTTAATCAGCATAGCATTCTTTGGGTCTATATAACTGCCGAAAGCACCGGCCATATAGATGTTCTCCAGTTGTTGTAAACTTACTTCGGCTTCCTCCATAACAATATCTATAGCCGTTTGCACGGCTGCTTTAGCCAGTTGTAATTGTCTGATATCCTCCTGGTTCAATACTATCGGTGCACCTGCTCCACTATCCAATAATACAATTTCCATGCCCCGTTCACTACCTCTGGTAACCCATTGCTCAGTTGCTTTACTGGTAATAATACCTTTACCATCTATGTATCCTTCTTTTAACATGCAGGCTATCAGGTCGATAATAGCTGAGCCGCAAATACCATTGGCTACTTGAGAACCGGGAATATGAAATTGCAAATTACCATCACTGTCTAAATCCACCCGGTCTATTATGCCTGTACCTGCCCGCGCTCCGCAGGTAATTCCCCCACCCTCAAAGGCCGGGCCGGCAGCCGCAGAAGCAGCAAAGAATTGTCCTTTTTTACAAAGCACAACTTCACCATTAGTACCAACATCGATAAAGAGGTAAATACCTGCTTTTTGCGATTGTAGGGTAAGCAATCCTCCTATGGTATCAGCACCAATAAAACCACCAGCCTGGGGAAGAATGTATACCATAGCATTATTACCGGCAGTAAAACCAAGCTCGCGGGCGCTGAAGTTTAGCTCATCCACTACTACTCCACTATAGGGCGCAGCAGCAAAACCCGAAGGGGTTATGCCCAGCAGCAGATGCAACATAACCGGGTTTCCTACAACGGCAAAATCATATATGTCATCAGGGCTTATATCTGCATCCCTTAGCAATTCTTCAATAGCTGCGTTTATATTATTTATTAAAACCTGGTGCAAACGGGTTAGCCCATCAGGATTATCCAGGCAATAACTAACCCGGGATATAACATCTGCACCATATACCCGCTGCATATTAGTTTTGGCAGTCATACCCTTAACTTTACCATCCTGCAAATCTATCAGGGCCGCAAAAAGACTGGTACTGCCCAGATCCAGGACTATTCCATAAGCACTTTTTTCTTCCCGGCTTATAGCTCTTACCAACCCGGCATCAAAAATTAGACCATAAAGCTCCAGAGCAGGACGGCCAACCCGATCCAGGCTGGATAATTCGTTCCAGTTACTACTACCCAGCTGCAGCATTAACCCTGGTAAAGCTCGTTTAATACGACGTTGTAAGGGTACCGGATCTTCTTTATCTAACCCTGGTATAAATATTTGACGGTGTTCAATCCGCGGCTGTAACTTATTTATTTCTTTAAAAAGTTTAACCTTTACATCAGAACTAAAGTCACCATAATGCAGGTAAACATCCACCGCTTCATTAATATAACAATAGCAAGCTAACCTCTCCCCGGTTTTAATTTCTTCTGCCAGCAGGTACTCTCGTTCTTCGTCGCTTATCTCATTTATCTGTCCCTTGATACGCACCTTACACTTACCGCAGGTACCTCGGCCACTGCAGGAACCGGCAACATCAATACCGTTAGCGGCCATACTATGCCAGAGATTAGCTCCGGTAAAGGTATAGTATTCATAATAGCTACCATCGGGATAAATAAGTCTGATTTTTACTTTTTCCACCATAATCACCTACCTGACCTGCTCAGTATTCTCTGGGGGTGGGTGTAGATATTAAACCGCTCACCCCGGGCAAACCCTAAGACTGTAATTCCAGATTTTTGAGCTATTTCCTGAGCCAGGCTGGTTACTGCTGCCCGGGAAACTACCAGTTGTATACCCATCGCGACCAGTTTTTGAATAATTTCATGGCTAACTCGTCCACTGCTAAGAAATATTTTATCGAAGCAATCTATCCCGTTTAATAGACAATATCCATATAACTTGTCTACCGCATTATGTCGTCCAATATCTTCTCGACTTACCAGTAAGCCATCTTGAGTGGCCAAACTCATAACATGCACCCCTCCAGTTTGCTTATGCAAAGCAGAGATATTAAGATGGGCTTGCATCAGCCAGCAGAGTTTTGCCGCTGGACAACTAATATCCGGATTATTTCCAATATGGTTCTGCACCGGAGGTCGGGAAATAACATTTATGTTTATAGTGGTACCGTCAATATCTATCTTTTTAATATCGCCACTACTTGAAACCTTACTTTCCATAAGTAGATGGCCGGTTAGTAATTCATCTAGATGTGAAGGGGTGCAACAAATGTTTTTATAGAAAACATCATTAATATAAACATTAAAACACTGTTCATTTATTATTACATCCCGAAACTCCTCTATGCCTTTCTCTGGTGAATACCTGTGGATTAAGCGATATACCGTTTCCTCACTCAAATCCTCTACCTCCAATGCCTAAAAGTATGCAACACCAGTCTATAGAATATAAAAAAAGGCGGCCCCAAGCCGCCTCTTTTTCCATTATGTTTATTCCGCTTTAGTTTCAGCCATTAGGGCAAATGCAAATATAAACACCCATACCATTGACGCAAGAAACGCAACTAAAGCTCCGTTCAAATCTCCGCTACTAGCAAACTGTTTATTGCCCATACTGTACATAATGTTAAAACCTACTAGTCCTACTCCGGTCAGAATAAAAATTATCTTTTTAAACCCGGCCGATAGCTCGAACTTCTTGGACCAGCCGCAAAACTTGACGAATATAAAAATTCCCAGTAATACCATTAAGAAGGTAAACAGTGGATTGCCCCAGATTCCCGGTGCCGCGGATCCTGCTGAGCCGAATAATGCCAACACTTTTTTCCCCCCCCTCTCCCTTCTTTTATTAAAAATATTGTATTACTTAATCATTACGAAAACAAGGGAACTTGGACCTGATGGGTACAACAGATAAGCACATTCCCTGTCCTATCAAGTAGTTATTCTCTATATATCATTAATTTCCTGCTTAAAAAACATAATTTTTGATAAAAATAGTGTTTCCATTACAAAAAACCTAAAATCTATTGGGAATGGCAACAAAGCTTTACAAACCGCCTTTAATTAATTATAATGGTTTCTGCGTCTAAAATAAAATAAAGCAAGTAAATCAGATAGCCGCAGGCTTTTTGGGCCTGAGGAAAGTCGGAGCTCCGCAGGGCAGGGTGCTGGATAACGTCCAGTGGGGGTGACCCCAAGGCAAGTGCCACAGAAACAAACCGCCGTGAACGGAGGTCAGAGGTCGGAAGTCAGAA
>CAZUFR010000129.1:0-1161 GCA_964619655.1 uncultured Syntrophomonas sp.
TTCAATCTGCATACGCCCGCCCCGGCCGTAACCTTTTTGGCGTCGGGCCAGTTCCCGATTAATATACTCTTCATCCACCGCCAGGCCAGAGGGAAGACCCTCAATTATAGTTATTAACCCTTTACCATGAGACTCTCCGGAAGTGGTAAATCTCAGCATTAGCAACCACCCTATTTCTTTTTAATATATCCTCCCTGAAAAAATTTAGGTTCCATTAAAACAATAAAAGCATCGGGCGCTTTTTCCGCTATTTCATCAGCAATGGAGCCTGCCAGACTCCGTTTTACAAAAATATTCATTACCAGTTTGGGGCCTACTTTGCCACTGGCTTCCCAACAGGTTACGGGAATACCCTCATCACGTAGCTCCTGCACTAGTTTTTCTTCGTCATGGTTGATGGTAACCTGGATACCGCGATAGCCCAGGGCCAATTTTTCCTCAATCCAAGTGCCTACCAAAATACCCAGAGCAAATCCGAAGCAGAAGACCATTAGCTTAATGGGGTCATCTAAAGCTCCCACTACCATGCCTAGAGCTACTGTATAGACCAGAATCTCAAAAAAACCAATTATGGCAGCAGGTATTTTGTCTCCTCGTATAACTAGAATCATACGAATAGTTCCCAGGGAAACGTCTATTATTCGTGCCAGAAAAATAAAAAGCAGTTGAAATATCATATTTTCCCCTCCTTACTTCTTACTCCTCACGCCTCACTCTAGAAAACTAGTCAAGTTCCTGAATCCTAACTCTTCCTGCACTTGGGTTTACTACTACCGTAATTTTTTTGTCATACTTATTCTTCAGGGTTATCTGTCCGGCCCGCGGTTTAACTGCACCCGAGGGGGCAAAACCGCATACCGGATAGCCGGCACTATCATCAAAAGAGTACTCATAGGGAGGAAATATTATGTTTCGGCTTAAGGCATAAGTAGTATGAGTTTTTCCATACTTTATGTAACAGTTTAAATTAGGTTTAAAAAGCACCTTTTGGGTGTCCCCGCTAATAATAGCCTCCTGGCGGGTAGAACGTAATACCCAGGCTACCTGACGAGCATCGGTTTTCAGCTTATAACCTTCTATTACCCGATCAAAACGAGGCAGGCTTATGGTCCCTATTACTACTATGATAGCCAAAACCATTATTATTTCAATGAGGGTAAA
>CAZUFR010000129.1:1261-4254 GCA_964619655.1 uncultured Syntrophomonas sp.
GGGGTACAGTTGATAATAATATCGTTCAAACGAGCCAGTTCAGTAAAATTCTCTTTACTCATAAGGTGTGCCCCTGCAAGTACGTCCGAAGGTAAAGCGATAGAACTTGCCAGTGCCTTGGCTCGCGACAGGTCAATATCAATAAAGTCCAAACGTGATATCCCGGCTGCAGCCAAAGAAACTGCCAGTGAACGAGCTGCTCCCCCGGCACCAAGAAACAATGCTCCTCCTTGCAGGGGAACCTGTGCTTCTCGCAAGGATGCAATAAAACCGGCACCATCCGTATTATAACCCCGCAGGTGGCCATTTTCATTGCTGATAACATTAACTGCCCCGCAGGCGGCAGCCTCAGGAGAAACATAGTCCAGATAGGGAATTACGGCTTCCTTGTGCGGTATGGTTACATTAACTCCTCTAAAATTTAAGCTGCGAACAGCATTTACCGCATCTTTTAACCGTTCTCCCGGAATGGCAAAAGGCAGGTAAATACAGTTGCAGCCCATTTTCTGCAGGATATAATTGTGCAACAGCGGTGACAGGCTGTGGGCAACCGGGTTTCCGAATAAACCCAAGTATTGGGTGTTAGCATTTATACGCATCTATACCAGTCCTTTATAACTTTAAGCAAATGCCTTGAGCAATATGTCCGGGGACAGTCCCCGGACTTATTGCTGGTGGTTAAAATTATGGCATTTTAATTGTAGACTGGCAAGCTGGTTATGTTGTCATATTTCGGGGAATTTCCCCGCTTTTATTTTTCGGCGTAACCGGCGCAAAACAAAAAACTCCATACTCCGTGATATCTTAGTTCCCATAAATTCTCTTCGGTTTATTGGTTTAACTAGTATAGTAAATAATCCGGCCCGGTTTCCGCCCAGTACATCCGTAAATATCTGATCGCCTATAACTGCAGTTTCCGGTGGACTAACCTCCATAAGTGATATAGCCCGGTAATACCCTCCCCGGCGCGGTTTCTGCGCTCGGTATACATAAGGTATATCCAGGCTTTGTGCCACTGCCAGGACCCTTCGCTCCCCATTGTTGGACAGTATGCAGGCTTTAAACCCCTCCTGTTTAATCATGGTAAACCATTGGCTTACTTCTTCTCTGATTTCGTTACTGTTCCATTCGGTAACTGTGTTGTCCAGGTCCAGGATAAAAGCCTTTATATTTAATTCATGTAATTGGGTCAGGGGGATATCAAGAATAGAATCAACATATATCCGGGGATAAAGAAAACTGAACATGCTCACCTCCAAAACCGCACACAGCCGGGCAAACAAAGGGACGGTTCTCCTGTTTGCCTGCCCTTATTTTAAAAACTCCTGGATTTTTTCCCGCAGCAAAGTGGCTGCAATTTCCGGAGCTACTGGATTCATATAGAAACCGGTGGCAAATTCCACTCCCGCTGTTACTATCAAACGAGGGGTTATTTCCATATACCAGTGGTAACCACCTGTAAATTTCTGGTTAACCGGTGCGGTATTTATCACTATATTATAGGAGGGATCATCCAGACAATCAAGCATGGCGGGTATAAATAACTTCATCATGGCTACCAGATCGTTTAATTCCTCATCATTTATATCGGCAAAATGTTCGGTGTGGCGCCGTGGGATTAACCAGGTTTCATAGGAAAAACGGGAAGCATAAGGGCAAATAAGCTGAAAATGCTTACTCTCATATATCAGCCGCTGCTGGTTTTCCCTTTCCGCTTCCTGGGTGGCGCATAGGAGACATTTACCCTGCTGCTGGTAGTACTTGCTTAAACCTTGATTTTCTCGGGGTACGCTGGGAAGAGCCAGAATCTGGCTGTGGCTGTGCTCCAGTGAAGCCCCGGCAAACAGTCCCCGATTCTTATATATCTGAATATACTTGATGCGAGGATCGCTAGATAGCTGACGATAACGCTGCTGCAGCATCAGGTAAATTTGTTTGATTTGCTCCGCCGGCAGTTGGTGGAACTCTACTCCGTGATGCGGGGTTTCTACTACTACCTCATGTTGCCCCAGGCCATTACAGCTTTCATAAATCCCCGAGTATTTTAACTCCAGTTCTCCTTCCAGCTTAAAGGCAGAAAATTTATTAGGAATAGTACGAATAGTCCAACCAGGTGTGTTCGGGAGGGTATTGTTATCTCTGTATGCCGCAATTTCATCTGTGGTGTAAGACTCATGACCCTCACAAAAAGGGCAAAAATTCTGCTCGGATTTCCTGGTATTCTCCCAGTTCTTATTAATAGGAAAATCATTGGGCTTCAGAGCCCGGTCAGTAACAATAACTACCCAGTTATCCCGTACCAAATCCCGGCGTAATTCGGCTGCCATTTATTCCTTCCACCTCCCAATTCTGCTGACAAGGGGACGGTCAATTGTCCAGTATCCTTTTCAGGAAAATGCGGGTTCTTTCATTATTTGGATTATTAAATATTACATCGGGAGTGTCCTCTTCGGCAATGACGCCGCCGTCCATAAACACTACCCGGTGAGCAACATCTCGGGCAAATGCCATTTCGTGGGTAACCACCAGCATGGTAAGTCCACTCCCGGCCAGGTTCTTCATTACTTTGAGCACTTCACCCACCATCTCCGGGTCCAGGGCGCTGGTAGGTTCATCAAAGAGCAGAGCTTCCGGTTCCATTGACAATGCCCGGGCAATGGCCACCCGCTGCTTTTGCCCACCTGATATTTGATGAGCCCGGGCATCGATAAACCCGGACATACCCACCAGTTCCAGATATTCCATGGCCGTTTTCTTAGCTTCTTTGGCGCCTCGTTTCAACACCTTAATCTGACCGACGGTGCAATTTTCCAATACACTCAGATTATTGAACAGATTAAACTGCTGAAAAACCATGCCCATTTTGGCGCGGTAAACGGCATTGCTCATATCATGTTCCAGGATATTCTGGCCATGATATAAAATTTCCCCGCTAGTCGGCTGCTCCAGGAGATTTAAGCAGCGTAAAAGAGTGGATTTTCCTGAACCGCTGG
>CAZUFR010000130.1:0-1956 GCA_964619655.1 uncultured Syntrophomonas sp.
TATATTGAGCCCGGGCTCCGGTAAAACGGCTAACCAGGCGGTTAATCCGATCCATGTTCTGCAGTACCATCATGCCGCTATCTATATCTCCAGTTTGGTTGCGGCTAAAATTACCTGAAGCCAGGCAATGGATTTTCCCCTGGGGGCCATCCATAAAAACCTCTATATCACTAAACGGGTTGCCTTTTAACATAAAATCCTTTATCGAACCTGGTTTGGCATCCAGAAGGTCCTGCAGGGTAGTGCCGATTACCTCACCGGCAGGCCTGCCCAGGATATGTTCCACTGCAGGATTAACCAGGTCTATAGTACCATCTGAAGAAAAGATGATAACCCCATCTGACATCATATTAAAAATATTGGTTAGACGTTGGTTATATGTTTTCAATTGCCGATTTTTAGCCAGAATTTTAAAACGATCCACCATTTTTCCGGCTGCTTTAACCAGCATAGTTAAAACATGGCTATGATCTTCAGATGACGGCCCCACCAATGCCAGCACGGTAAGTAGAGTTCCTTGACGGTCAAAAATAGGTGCGGCAGTAGTAGTAAGATTATGAAAATCGTAACAATAATGCTCAATTCCTACAATTTGTAAAGATTCTCCGGTTACAATGGCAGTACCTATAGCATTGGTACCCACACTGCTTTCTTTCCAATTTATATTAATAGTCGCATCTAACTGAGGAATGCTATGAATAATATATCCGTTGGCGTCAACCAGGCAAACCCGAAATCCGGAACCCCGAACCGAGTCATAGACCTCTTCTACAACCGGATAAGCAGCCTTTACCAGCTCTACAGGTAGATTACTGACGGCATCTACCTCTAAATGGGACTTGCAATTACTACAATGGTGAGGATTAACTCCAGCCGCACGCGACCTTTGCCAGGAATCTGCTATAAAAGGGTCCAGTGTGTTGGGTGTTAGTTCCCCGGATTTTATAAAATGATTCCAAACCAAGTACAACCTGTTATTGACTGATGTTGTTTTACCCATTCTATCGCCTCCCCCTTGTGGCAATTTTCACATATGATTATAACATGAATGTTACACTTGGGAAAAAACAAAATATAGGTATAATGGGATTTGGAGCCAACAACAAACTAGAGATGCTAATCTTGCGCCCGGGGTTTTCCTGGTTACTATGATATAATTAACTCATAAAAAACCGGGAGGATGAGGAATTAAGATGGACGAGAATAAAGATATAGATATAATGCGGCAGATTATTGAAAAGAAGAAACAGAAGAGTGCATCTCAGGGTAGCGTAAAGCGGGGACCGCAGGATCGTTATAGTACCCGCAAGTCAGGTAAAAAGAACCAGAAGTCGGGTGACTCAAACCGGGAAACTAGCGAATTGGGGGATGAAGCATGAAATCTCTGGTACTGGCGGAAAAGCCCAGCGTAGCCCGGGATATAGCCCGGGTTTTAAATTGCGGGCAGAAGGGTAAAGGCTTCATCGAAGGGCCCAATTACGTAGTTACCTGGGCTTTAGGGCACCTGGTTACCCTGGCTGAGCCTGATGATTATGATAAAAAACTTAAACAATGGCGCATGGAAGACCTGCCCATGCTGCCGGAAAAGATGAAACTGAAGGTTATAAGGCAAACCTCCCATCAATATCAGGTAGTCCGGGGTCTAATGCAGCGCGGTGATATCAAAGACCTGGTTATTGCTACTGATGCTGGTCGGGAAGGGGAATTGGTAGCCCGCTGGATAATGGATATGGCCCGATGGAAAAAGCCATTTAAGCGATTGTGGATTTCATCCCAGACAGATAATGCCGTCCGGGAGGGATTTGCCCGCTTGCAACCTGGGTCTGCCTACAATAACCTGTATGATGCAGCCGTCTGCCGGGCGGAAGCCGACTGGCTGATTGGGCTTAATGTTACCCGCACTCTAACCTGTAAATTTAATGCCCAGCTTAATGCCGGGCGGGTACAGACACCTAC
>CAZUFR010000130.1:2056-4243 GCA_964619655.1 uncultured Syntrophomonas sp.
CTCTAACCTGTAAATTTAATGCCCAGCTTAATGCCGGGCGGGTACAGACACCTACCCTGGCGATGATAGTAAACCGGGAAAAAGAAATCCAGAACTTTCGGCCGGTAGATTACTGGACCATCAGAGCTGATTTTTCCGATTACTATGGTGACTGGCGTGGTTCTAATGGCGGTCGCATTTACGAGCAGGCCAAAGCCGAGGAAATTATGACCCGCATCACGGGGCAGGAAGGGACCATCAAAGAAGTAAAAACTGAGGCTAAAAAAGAACTGCCTCCTCTAGCCTACGATTTGACCGAACTGCAGAGGGATGCCAACCGGCGTTATGGCTGGTCGGCTCAGAAGACTTTGGCAGTGCTGCAGGATCTTTATGAGCGGTATAAATTGGTGACTTACCCCCGTACTGATTCCCGTTATATAACCACTGATATTGTTCCTACCCTGCCTATAAGATTAAAAGCTATGGCGGCAGGGCCTTATCAGGCTATGGCTAAAGCTTTATTGCAAAAGCCTTTACACCCGGGCAAACGTTTGGTAAATGATAGCAAGGTGAGTGATCATCACGCCATTATTCCCACCGAACAGCCTCTTAATCTGAGAGTATTGGATGAGGATGAAAAACGGCTCTATGATTTGGTGGCACGCCGTTTTCTGGCAGTGCTATACCCGCCTTTTTGCTATGATCAGACTACTATCGTCACCGTGGTCAAGGGCGATAATTTCTATTCCCGCGGTAAGGTCGTTACCGACCAGGGATGGCGGGCAGTACAAATGTCTACTGCCGATAAAGAAGAAAACGATGAGGAGAAAGTCCCTGAACAAACCCTGGGACGACACCAAAAAGGGGAAAAAATAGAGGTCAAAAGCTGTAAAAGCAACAAGCAAAAAACTAAACCGCCGGCTCGTTATAATGAAGCAACTCTCCTCAGTGCTATGGAGAACTGCGGTAAACTGGTGGAAGACGAGGAACTGCGCGAGTCCATTAAGGGTAGCGGTTTGGGCACTCCGGCAACCCGGGCGGAAATTATTGAAAAGCTCATCCGTACCAGCTATATTGAACGCCAGGGCAAGCAACTAATACCTACTTCCAAAGGCATGCAGTTGCTGAATCTGGTCCCCCCGGAACTGCGTTCACCGGAACTAACTGCCCAATGGGAGCAGAGATTAGCTGATATTGCCCGGGGCAAAGCCAAGAAATCAGATTTTATGAGTGATATTCGTAAAGATACCTCCCAGCTGGTTCACGGCATCCGCATCGATAGTGCGGTATATAAACCCGATAATGTATCAAAAAGCAAATGTCCTCAATGTGGTCGCTATATGCTGATAGTAAGTGGCAAAAGGGGTAGAATGCTGGCATGTCCGGAACGCTCTTGCGGCTACCGTCAGCCGGAAAAAGGTGATAATTTCGGTAAAATGGGAAGCCGGGCTACCCAGAAAATGATTGATCGTTACAGTGACAAAGAAGAACTGGGCACCAACCTGGGGGACCTGCTCAAGGAAGCCCTGGCTAAAAAAGACGGTAATTTGAAGGGGGGAAAAGGTGCAAAGCATTAAACAAACGGTTAAAGAAGTTATTGGTGCGGTGACGCCAATAACGGTAATAGTAATTATTCTACAAATGACCCTGATGAAAGTACCCCTGGAAACCCTTTTGCAGTTTCTGGTGGGGGTACTGCTGGTATCATCCGGCCTTATCCTTTTTCTACTGGGAGTACAGTTAGGACTATTACCTATGGGAGAGCAGATGGGAGAAGCGCTGGCTAAAACAGGTAAATTGTGGGTTATAGTGATATTTGGATTTATACTTGGTCTGGTGGCTGCTATCGCCGAGCCTAACATTCGTATTCTCGCGGTCCAATTGGACTTTGTTTCCGCAGGTGCCATCCCCAAAAACCTGTTGATATACAGTATTGCGCTGGGAGTAGCCTTTAGTGTAGGCCTGGCCATGCTGCGGCTGGTTTTAAAACTTCCCCTGACTCGAATCTTGATTATTGGGTACGCCCTGATATTTTGTCTGGCTCTGGCCGCACCAACCAAGTATTTCCCAATTTCTTTTGATGCCGGAGGGTTGACTACCGGTCCCTTGCTTATTCCCTTCGTTCTTTCCCTGGGAGTAGGAGTAGCTTCGGTCTTAAGGGGTTCAGATGCTACCAGTGAAGGCTTTGGATTGGTAGGATTGGCTTAT
>CAZUFR010000131.1:0-4229 GCA_964619655.1 uncultured Syntrophomonas sp.
GACCTGCTGATTACGAATCAGCTGCTCTGCCACTGAGCCACATCGGCATATAATATTGACAAATAGATGATAGCAGGATTATGGGTGCCCGTCAAGAAGCCGGCAGATGCCGGCTTTATTTGTGCTGGTGTGCTAAGCGGATGTTTATGACAGGTTTAGGCTATTTGGATTTCTTTTCGTCAGCCAAATAGTAATAGTTGGGGTTGTTAAGAACTATAGACTGGCAGGATGGACAGATGTTTTTTATGTAGGCTTTCTTATCGATAATATGAACCATAGTTTTCAGGGTTGTTTCTGGAAACTCCTTACTGCAGCTACTACATTTCTTCATTACTTTAACCTCCAAGTACCTTTTCTATTATTTATTTGACACCCCTGATTGTTATATCATTAATTATTTAGGTATAAGCATGTTTAAGTAAATAAATTAAGCCGGTTTTCTCCGGCTTTATAGCTTATCATGTTCTCAGGCTATTCATCAAGCAGGTAAGCCCGCAGCAACTCCATTTCCGTTTCCAGTAGTTCCAGGGTTTTGTTTACGGCAATAGCGACTACCTCTGGGCTTTCATCTTCCAGTTCCTCAGCCACCAGTTCGTCAAAAGGTATACAGCTCATCCGAGCTATGGTTTCCGGAACATCCACCTGGGAGAAGAACGCATTAAGAATGTTCATTATGCTGTAGAAATATGATTCGGCCCATACTTCAACCTGATCTTCGTCTGGTTTACCATCAATACAGTTGAAACGACTAAGTCTATACATACCCATCCCCCTTATCCCGTCTTTTGCTCCTGTAAATTCCGGACTACACATTAAGCCCGGTACCTTGCGGTATGCTATGCACTTTATTATATACAGGTCTGGTAAATGTCATTATTAAACTGAGTGAAAAGCCCCTGGTTTTCTACGTTCTTTATATATCTTTCTATCTCTAATATATATCTAAATCTTCCAGGGTAACCGGTTCGTAGTTTTATACAGTTCTATTTTAACGCAATTGACGCTGCTATGAAATGATTTTTTAGTCCTTATCCTTTTATACGTTACATACCCGGACTTTTTGGACATAAGGCTGACAGCGATTAGCTATTTCGTCCAATTCTGCTTTGCTATAGGGTTTTACCCTGGACAGCTCAGGATCCAGAGTTGTCTTCGGGTTGAACTGCTGCAAGGAGTAGAGCCCAGCACCTTTAATATAGTGGGCTATCTCTACTATGTCTTCGAGTGAATGCCAGACAGGAACTACGGTGGTTCTGAATTCAACTGTTATGGTGACGGTTTTAAGAAGGTTTATGGAAGACCTTATATTAAAAAAGTCCTCAAAGGTTAGCCGTCCACTGGCTTGCAGATATTTCTCGTATTCCAGCGGAGCCTTAATATCCATGGCCACGTAATCCAGCAACTCTTGCTGCAGCAGTTGGTCCAGCATTATAGGGTTACTGCCGTTGGTATCCAGCTTAACCAGGTAGCCGATTTCTTTAACTTGCCTTATCACCTGCGGAAGTTCGGGATTTATAGTAGGTTCTCCTCCGCTAAATACTACTGCATCCAAAAAGCCCTGGCGTTCCTCCAGAAAAGGAATAAGTTCCGAGGTTCCTATTTCGCCGGCTATAGCCGTCCGTCCGGGTTTAACCAGCAGATGAGCATTATGGCAAAAGGGACAGCGCAAATTGCATCCCCGGGAGAATAGCACCGCGGCTATCTTCCCGGGGTAGTCAGTTAAGCTCTGTTTTAATAATCCCGCAAATCTCATACTACTTTATACGTCTTCCTATTCCTAAACTCGGCCTGTTTGCCTTCATTCCACTGGTCTACCGGGCGCAGGTAGCCCACTACCCGGGAGTATACCTCGCAAGCGGTTTCTTTGCCATCCGTCTCACAGCTGGGGCAAGTGTGGTGTTCGCCGGATATATAGCCATGCTGGGGGCAGATGCTGAAAGTGGGCGAAATATAGAAATAGGGCATCTTAAACTGCTCACAGGACTTTTTAATCAGCATCTTAACCGATTCCACATCAGGCAGGGCCTCACCTACAAAAATGTGGAAGGTAGTTCCTCCGGTATACATGCACTGCAGTGGATCCTGCATCTTCATGGCCAGGAAGATGTCGTCGGTATATCCCACCGGCAGGAAGGATGAGTTAGTATAGTAAGGCTCAGCCCCTTGATTCTTTACAGCGTCATTGTTGGCCACCATAATGTCGGGGAAATGGGCCCGGTCTTTCTGGGGCAGGCTGTAGCTTACTCCTTCTGCCGGGGTTGCTTCCAGGTTATACAAATTGCCAGTCTCATCCTGGTAGCGCTGTATACGCTCTCTCATGTATTCCAGCACTTCCAGAGCAAAAGGATAACCTTGCTCGCCGGTAATATCCTCACCCAGGAAGTTGAGGCAAGATTCATTCATTCCCACCAATCCAATGGTAGAGAAGTGATTTATCCAATATCTACCGGTAGATTCCTTTACCCCTCGCAGATAGAACTGGGAGTAGGGATATAGCCCGGAATCGGTCAGGTTCTCCAGTACTTTTCTCTTAATTTCCAGGCTATCGCGGGCTAAATCCATAATAGTAGCCAAACGGTGGAAATAATCGTCCTTATCTTTGGCCAAATATCCAATCCGAGGCATATTAATGGTTACCACCCCGACTGATCCGGTCAGGGGATTAGAGCCAAACAGCCCTCCACCTCGTTTCCTCAGCTCACGGTTGTCCAACCGCAGGCGACAGCACATGCTGCGTGCATCCTCAGGGTCCATATCGGAATTGACATAGTTGGCAAATCCAGGTATACCGTATTTCGCCGTCATTTCCCAGATTTTATCATAGTTGGGGCTATCCCAATCGAAATCTTGGGTGATGTTATAGGTAGGAATGGGGAAGGTAAAGACCCGCTCCTCCGCATCACCTTCCATCATAACCTCGGCAAAGGCCTGGTTTAGCATATCCATTTCGGCCTGGAATTCACCATAGGTTTTATCCTTAAATTCACCGCCAATGATGACCGTTTGGTCTTTAAAATGTCCCGGCACCTTAAGGTCCATGGTGATATTTGTAAATGGCGTTTGGAACCCAACCCGGGTAGGTACATTGACATTAAAGATAAATTCCTGCAAACTCTGTTTGACCTGTTCATAGTTTAATTGGTCATAATAAATATAAGGCGCCAGCAGGGTATCAAAATTAGAAAAGGCCTGGGCCCCGGCGGCTTCACCCTGCAGGGTATAGAAGAAGTTTACAATCTGTCCCAGTACGGTACGAAAATGCTTGGCCGGTTTGCTAACTACTTTACCCCGGGCGCCCTTGAAGCCCTCCCGGATTAAGTCCTGCAGGTCCCAACCCACACAGTAAACCGCCAGTATACCCAGATCATGCATATGAAAATCTCCGTTTTGCTGGGCTTCCTTCATCTGCTCAGTGTATATCTGGTTAAGCCAGTACTGACTGGTAACTATGGAGGAAATATGAAAGTTCATGCCTTGCAGGCTGAAGTTCATGTTAGAGTTCTCTTTTACCCGCCAGTCGCTACGATCCAGGTAGTTTTTAATGATCTCGTTATTTTGGATGAGCTGCCGGCTCTCTCTCATGATTTCATGCTGTTTGCGGTAAAGAATATAAGCCTTGGCAGTTCGATAATGACCGTTTTTAACCAGAACTTTTTCTACCAGATCCTGTATCTCTTCAACCGTGGCTATATCAAAATCGTCCAGGTAGTAGTAACCGGCCAGTTCGATAACCTTGTCCGCCAGCCGTTCGGCCGTTGCATAGTCTCTGCCCCCCACTGCCTGGGCCGCCTTATAAACAGCACTAACGATTTTCTCTTTTTCAAATGGAACTACCCGGCCATCTCGTTTTCTGATACTTTTTAAACTCATGGTTTAGCCTCCTAAACACAATATATATGGTCTAATAAAAAAAACTACACAATATACTGTAGTTATTATAGTGTACCCGGGCTTGTTCTTCAAATATATATTTCCCCTTAATCAGGCCTTTTCATAAATTTATATTCTGTTAACAGGAATTTTTAGCCGGATACTAATAATTGCTATTATTATTTAAGAGCAAAAACAAGAGGATAGGCCTGTTATCCTACCCTGCACCGATTTTAGTCCTATTTTTTCCCGATTGCTCTGTTCATTGGACAGGGGGACGGGGTTGTTGACACCCACTTCGTGGGTGTCAACAACCCCGTCCCCCTGTCACCCCGTCACTACTACATCGTAAGGGCCAT
>CAZUFR010000132.1:0-4202 GCA_964619655.1 uncultured Syntrophomonas sp.
GCCCGGGAACTGACCCGGCGTAAAAGCGCCCTGGAATCAACTGCTTTGCCAGGTAAACTGGCCGATTGCAGTAACAAAGACCCGGCTATGTGTGAGCTGTTCATAGTAGAGGGTGATTCCGCCGGAGGTTCAGCTAAACAAGGCCGGGACCGTAATTTCCAGGCCATACTACCCCTGCGGGGTAAAATCCTTAATGTGGAAAAAGCCCGCCTGGACCGGGTGCTGTCCAACGAGGAAATTAGAGCCCTGATTACCGCTATCGGCACCGGCATAGACGAAGATTTTGACCTAAAAAAAGCCCGCTACCACCGTCTGTTCATTATGACTGATGCCGATGTAGACGGGTCTCATATTCGGGTATTACTCTTAACCTTCTTTTACCGTTTCATGAGAGAACTGGTTGAACAGGGATATATCTATATCGCCCAGCCTCCTCTGTACGGATTAAAGCGGGGTAATGAAATACACTATTTCCATGATGAAGGGAATTTAAACAGCTTTGCCGAGGAGTCTAAGAAGAAATGGACCATCCAGCGTTATAAAGGGTTGGGCGAAATGGATCCCCAGCAATTATGGGAAACCACTATGGACCCGGACAACCGTACAGTTTTACAGGTCACCGTAGAAGACGCCATTAAGGCCGATGAAATATTCTCCGATTTGATGGGCGATAATGTCCAGCCCCGACGTGAGTTTATCCAGGCCAACGCTCAATATGTGACCAACCTGGATATATAAGGGGTGATGATATTTGTCAGAAGGTAGTTTATTTAGCCGTGTAGTTCAGATGGATATTGAAAAAGAAGTAAAAAAATCATTCCTGGAGTATTCCATGAGTGTTATCGTTTCCCGAGCCATTCCCGATGTTCGAGATGGGCTTAAGCCGGTACACCGGCGGATACTCTATGCTCTTTATGATCAGGGTATAACCCATGAAAAACCCCATAAGAAGTCGGCCAATATAGTGGGAGAAGTTATGGGAAAATATCATCCTCATGGGGATTCAGCCATATACGAAACCATGGTTAAAATGGCCCAGGCCTTTTCCATGCGTTATCCCTTAGTTGATGGCCATGGTAACTTTGGCTCTATTGATGGTGATTCTGCTGCGGCTATGCGTTACACGGAAAGCCGTATGGCCCGGATTGCCGGGGAAATGCTAAAGGATATTGAGAAGGATACGGTTGATTGGCGTCCCAACTATGATGATAGCCGCCAGGAACCTCAGGTTCTTCCTGCCCGTATTCCTAATTTATTAATAAATGGATCTGCCGGTATTGCTGTGGGCATGGCTACCAATATACCACCCCATAATCTGGGTGAGGTGGTGGAAGGGTTGGAACTGCTGATAGATAACCCGGAGGCCAGCCTGGAAGAACTAATGGAAAAGGTACCAGGACCTGATTTACCCACGGGTGGTATAATCATGGGCGACGATGGTATTAAAAAGGCTTACGCTACTGGTCGGGGTAGTTTTAAAACCCGAGCTTGTTACCACATAGAAGAAAAAAAGGGTGGCAGAAATGCCATTATTGTTACCGAAATTCCCTACCAGGTTAATAAGGCCCGTTTAGTTGAAAAAATAGCAAATTTGGTCCGCGATAAAAAAATAGAAGGTATTGTTGACCTGAGAGATGAGTCTGATCGTCAGGGTATCCGCGTAGTTATTGAGGTTAGGAAAGATGTTAATGTAAACATAGTAGTTAACAAGCTATTCCGGCATACCCAATTAGAAGATAGTTTCGGTATCATCATGTTGGCCCTGGTAAACGGACAACCCCGGGTATTAAGTTTAAAAGAGATGATGCAGTACTATATTGACCATCGTCAAGAGGTTATTACCCGGCGAACCACTTTTGATTGGAAAGTAGCCCGCGACCGCTTGCATATAGTAGAAGGACTGCTCAAGGCGCTGGATCATCTAGATGAAGTGATTGACTTGATTCGCAGCAGCAAAGACCGGGAGGAAGCCCGGCAAGGTTTAATATCCCGTTTTCAGTTGAGTGAGATTCAGGCTAATGCCATACTGGATATGCGTCTAGCCCAGCTGACCGGACTGGAGCGCAGTAAACTGGAAGATGAACACGGAGAATTACTTGACCGTATTGCTGACTTTGAAGATATATTGGCTCGCCCTGAGCGGATAAAAGCAATAATTAAAGAGGACCTGGAAGAGGTTAAACGTAAATATGCTAATCCGCGCAGAACTGAAATTAGCCAGGAATTAAGCGATTATGATATTGAAGATTTGATTGAGGATCATGAGGTCATGATAACCCTGAGCGACCGGGGATATGTCAAGAGGCAACCGCTCGACACTTATAAATCCCAGCGACGAGGCGGGAAAGGAGTAAGTTCTACTGCTACCCGGGCTGAGGACGTAGTGAGCAGTGTTATTGTTACCAGTGTTCTGGCAAATGTACTGTTCTTTACCAATACCGGGCGGGTGTTTTCCAGCAAAGCTTATCGCTTACCGGAATCGTCCCGGCAGGCCAAAGGTATGCCTTTAATCAATTTCCTAGAATTGAGGCCGGAAGAAAGGGTGACCACCATGGTGGCTGCTCGTCAATTGGATTCCCGCCGTCACCTGGTAATGGTAACCCGTAAAGGGATTATTAAAAAGGTGCCCCTGTCTGCTTTTAAAAATATCCGGAAAACTGGTCTGATTGCCGTAAACCTGCGGGAAGATGATGAGTTAATGGGGGTAAAAAGAGTTGAAAAAGGTGACCGTATTATGGTTTTCACCTCTTATGGGAAAGCCATAATGTTTGACGAAAAACAGGTCCGGTCCATGGGCAGAACTGCTACCGGGGTAAGAGCCATTCGTTTATCACAAGAAGATATAGTTATCGGTATAGATAAATACCGCGAAGGTGCTGACGCTTTACTGGTAACTGAGAACGGATATGGCAAAAGAACTCCCACCAGCGAATACCGGCAACAGCATCGAGGCGGTAAAGGATTAAAAGCGATAGATATTACTGATAAAAATGGTAAATTAGTGGCTTTTCAGATAGTTACCGAAGACGAGGAATTGCTACTTCTAACTGGAGAAGGACAGGCTATTCGCCTGGAGGCAGGGGACATATCCCGGCAGAAACGTTATTCCCGGGGAGTCTTATTGATGCGCCTCCCAGAGAATGACCAGATTGTGAGCATGGCTCGGTTTAAAGTGGAAAAAGAAGAATAGAGTCCTGTTTCAACGGTGGTTGTCGTGTGCCCTTAAGGGTATGTATGTTTGGTAAACATAAAGAGTTAGTTTAGAAAGATTGATTATGATAGATAATAAAGCTATAATCTTTTTCTAAGTTCAGTGGAGGTGTTTTTAGGATGGTAGAACAGGATAATGTTAAAATAAAATCCGGTAGCCTGGCGCAAAGCTTAAAAGGCGGAGTAATAATGGATGTAACCACAGCGGAACAAGCCAGGATAGCAGAAGAGGCTGGAGCATGTGCGGTCATGGCCCTGGAAAGAGTTCCGGCTGATATTCGCGCCGCCGGGGGAATTGCTCGGATGGCAGACCCCACCGTTATTTTAAGTATAATAGATGCCGTTTCCATACCGGTAATGGCCAAATGCCGTATTGGACACTTTGTAGAGGCCCAGGTATTAGAGGCCCTGAGAATTGATTATATAGATGAGAGTGAAGTATTAACTCCGGCTGATGATAAACATCACGTTGACAAGAAAATGTTTAAGGTACCTTTTGTTTGTGGAGCCCGTAATCTGGGAGAAGCATTGCGCCGTATAGGTGAAGGGGCAGACATGATAAGAACTAAAGGCGAGCCCGGCACCGGTAACGTCATAGAAGCAGTACGGCATATTCGTCAGGTTATGGACGACATCAGGTGGGTCAGCAACCTGCCTCCAGAAGAGTTGATGGCTGCGGCCAAAGAATTACAGGCTCCTTATGAACTGGTAGTGGAAACAGCTCAGCTGAAACGATTGCCGGTAATTAACTTTGCCGCCGGTGGCATTGCTACTCCAGCTGATGCCGCATTGATGATGCAATTAGGCTGTGATGGCATTTTTGTCGGTTCCGGGATATTTAAATCTGGTGACCCCATGAAACGGGCCCGGGCTATTGTAGCAGCTACTACCCATTATAATGACCCTGCTGTCCTGGCTGAAGTTTCCAAAGACCTGGGAGAGGCTATGGTAGGAATTGATATCAGCACCATTAAACCGGAGGAGAGAATGCA
>CAZUFR010000133.1:0-2376 GCA_964619655.1 uncultured Syntrophomonas sp.
AAAAAAATAGGAGACCCTATATCGGAATCTCCACTGCTACAAAACTATAGCATTATATTAAGCCAGCTATGGATTCAGGCTTACCCCTAACAGGGTAAGGTAAGTCTAAACATACAGCCCATCCAGGGGATGGGCTGTATATAGGGAAAAAACTATTTTTTCAAAAATACAAACCAATAAAACATAGCTACAAATATGGCACCGCCTACGATGTTCCCCAAGGTTACCGGAATCAAATTAGCAGTAATAAAATTACCATAGCTGAAGAAAGCAGTTACCTGGTCTGGAGTCATGTTGTTGGCAGCTGCTACCAATCCAGGGTTGCCCTGAGCAATGGTGATACCCATAGGAATAAAGAACATATTAGCGACACTATGCTCAAATCCACTGGATACGAAAGCCATGATGGGGAAGAAGATACCGAAGATTTTTCCTACAACATCTTTGGCGGCAAATGCCAACCATACAGCCAGGCAAACCAGCCAGTTACAACAAATAGCCCGGAAGAACGCTTGTCCCCAGGTTAATGACATTTTGGCACTGGCAATACCCAATGCCTTTGATCCATGGGCACTAATTGCAGTGGGATCACCCCAGAATCCACCGTAAAAGATAATGTAAACAAGTAATACGGAACCTACAAAGTTGGCTAGAAAAACAACGGTCCAGTTTTTAAGTAATCCGCCCCAGGTGGATTGCCCATTCAGACTGGAAATACAACAAAACATACAGTTACCGGTAAACAGCTCTGAACCGGCAATGACAACCAGCATCAAGCCGACGGAGAAGACTGCACCAAAAAGGAACTGTCCGCCCGATGTTCCTGCCGCTTCCATAGAACCTATCTTGGTAGCCAGGTTAGCTCCAAATCCAATGTATGCCCCGGCTAAAATACCCATAACAATCATTTTCATAATCGGCATTTCACATTTTGCTTTTCCAGCATTGGCTGTTGCTGCTGCAATTTCTGCAGGAGTTAAGAAATTCATGCTCTCGTTCACTCTCCTTTTTCTTCATTGCATTACCTGATAAAAAAGTCTTAGCCCCTCCTCCCTGTATTAAGGTAAAAGCCTAAACCATAGCGAGTAACCGTACATAATCCCGGACTTTCTAATTCTAACGCCCGGGAATATATCGGAATATATATGAACCCCGGGTAAAATAATCTTTAAAAAGGCACACAACCATTTCCCCAGCCATTTGGGGGAATACCCTCTATCGGTTAGGGAAACGGGTTTTTACCCTGGAATTCGTTTATAACAGAATATATTGACCAGAGGAGCAGATTATCGTCATTAATCTAAACGTACGGTTTAAATGCACGATATTATGATACAATTAGGCTAAGATTAAAACATTTTATGCTGTGATAATCTATTTAACGTCAAAATCTGCCCTCCCGGAAAGTAATTTCTACATTTAAAGCCGAATACCTGCGAAAGCATTTGGTCTATGCTTTTATGTTATGGATACCATAACTTAAAATTATATTATTGGAGGTGTCTATGGTGAGTTCTTCTTCACCCAAGGTTGATCGGGATGTCTTGATGCAAGGTATAGTAGAAGGTATTGCCAAATTTGAAAGTGAGTTTCCTTTGGATGATTTTAAAAAGGGAGACTACAAACAACATCCTATTATCACTCTGCTTACCTGCTCGGATTCCCGTATGCCGGTAAATGTTTTCGGCAGCATTTTTAACCGTATATTCTCAGTGGAAAATATCGGTAACCAGTTCCGCAGCAGTGAAGGCTCGGTACTTTACGGGTTACTTCACCTGCATACCCCGCTAATGATTGTGGCCGGGCATACGGATTGCGGAGCTATTGCAGCGGCGGAGTCTAATTTTGTCAACGAACCCATGGGAATCCGTAATGAACTTTCTATCGTTAAGGATTCACTGGATGCCGCCCGCCGCCTCTATAACGTCGGTAATGATGAGTCTGAGCTCAAGTATACCCTGATGTCTGAGGTTAATGTGGACATGCAGGTTAATTACCTGCTGGCAAATCCCGAGGTAGGCGAGTTGGTTAAGAATAAGGAATTGCTGATAATTGGTGTAATGGTTGATTTGCATAATCATTATGGGGAAGGCTACGGCCGGACTTATACCATTAATGTAAATGGGGAAAGAGATACCGGCAAGTTGAAGGATGATAAAGAACTGGGCCTTATGGCCGAACGGGCGAAGAGGTTGAGTAAGTAGGGAATCCGGGAATTAGACACTGAAGACACTGATAAATATGAATCACACTGAATTTATTAAAAATTTAATTTAACAGGGTACCGCTTTCGTCTATTTTCATAAGTGGTTGCGTTTC
Source organism: uncultured Syntrophomonas sp. (assembly GCA_964619655.1). GTDB lineage: Bacteria > Bacillota > Syntrophomonadia > Syntrophomonadales > Syntrophomonadaceae > UBA4844. Next base: position 2,320 of record CAZUFR010000133.1, read on the forward strand.
CCGCACTCATGTACGGTTAATACGAAAATAGAATTTTTAGACATAGAAGGACGCTGA
>CAZUFR010000133.1:2476-4141 GCA_964619655.1 uncultured Syntrophomonas sp.
TAAGAAAGAATCTGCGTAAGTCTGCGTCAAAAGCATCTTGATCTTATCTTAATTCATAGAATTGTTTCTTTCGCTAATGCTTCTTATTTCGTAGTTGACCGTAGTTGGTAGCGGAAGCTTTAGCTTCTGGTTTCCCTTAAAAATTAAATTAAAAATTCAGTATTAGTCATAGAAATTCAGTGTTCTTCAGTGTCAAAAAAACGTAAATCTAATTGCTTTTGGCGAGCTGGTGGATTATGCCATCGAGGATGTCGCTGTCGCTGATGGTTATTTGCCGGCGTTTCAGGGTGTCCATTATGAGTAAAACAATCATGGCTCCGGCGGGGATAATGTCGGCTCTTTCTGGTTGTAATCCCGGAAGGCGACGGCGCACATTAAGGGGCATGAGCTCCAGCATGTTATAAAGATCAGCGACCTCCTCCCGGCTTAATGTCTGACCATGCACCTGCTGGGGGTCATATATCTCCATAGATAACTTCATCGCCACCAGAGTTGTGGCGGTCCCACCGACAAATACCAGAGGGTAGTCTTTTAGTTTATCACTGTGTTTTTCTAATGGATTCAGGATGGTTTTTGCCTCCACTGCTGACAGGTGAGCTTCAGTAGCTCGAACCGCACCCAGGGGTAAAGAGAGTGAGAATAGTTCTGCACCATCTTCTATCCTGAATTCACAGCTTCCTCCTCCCAGGTCTACCACCAGGGGCGCGGGACAAGTAAGTCCTTCTTTAACTCCCAGGTAGCTTAACCGAGCTTCCTCTTCTCCAGTAATAACTTCCAGGCTACAGCCACAGCTTTCTCTTACCAGCTCCACGAATTCTTCCCGGTTAAGTGCGTCACGCATAGCACTAGTAGCTACCATGCGAAATTCTTTTACTCCCAACCGCTGAATCAAATCTACGTAATCCTTAAGGCAATCCCGGGTTCTGGCCATAGCTGCGGAACCAATTGTTTTGTTAGCGTTTACCCCTTCCCCCAAGCGAGTACTCTGCAGTTCCCTGCATACCGGATGCAATTCTTCTCCAATTATATCTGCTACCAGTAAACGGCAGGAATTACTGCCAACATCAATGGCCGCATATCTCATAGCTTCATCTCCAAACCAAAAAGCACTTCTGCCGAAGTGCTTTTATCCTCTGTAGTTATACAAAACGATTTCGCTTTTTTGGTTCCATACGGTTTTTGAGGGGCTGCATCCTTTCATCGCTTTCCTTTAAAAACCTGGCAATTTTGTCATCCAAACTTAGTTCATTAAGTGGCGGTTTATTAGCCTGGGTGTTGCCTCTGTACCTGTCGGTACTACGCCCCCGGGCTTGCTGCCTGGCCGGTTTATTCTCCCTCACTACAGCCTGTTTAATCGATAAACCAATCTTTTTACCGTCTACATTAAGTACCTTTACCTTGACATTGTCGCCTTCCTTGATAAAATCTTTGACATCTTTAACATAGGTGTCAGCGATTTCAGAAATATGGACTAATCCTACAGCTCCGCCGGGTAATTCAATAAATGCTCCAAATTTGGTAATACCCTGAACTTTACCTTCCACTAAATCACCAGGTACGATATTTTTTTGTTCGATAGGCATAAAAAATGATGTCCCCCTCAATATAATGCTATGTTAATTCTATTCAATGCCGGATGAGTAGTCAACATCAACCTGGTAAATA
>CAZUFR010000134.1:0-4129 GCA_964619655.1 uncultured Syntrophomonas sp.
ATATGTTCGGCCAGGACTTCTGAAATCTGATGTTTAAAAATATAGACAATATCTTCATTGCGAAAAACACCACCCACCTGGTTACCTTCCAGGCGCAGGACGACCAGATTTATATTACCCTCCAGCTCTTTACAGGATAAAGAAGGGTCATATCCTCTTTGCTTAATCCAGCACAAACGGTCGTTGTAGTTATCAAGTAACGTATCTATACTAATATCGGTTAGCACCTGAAATTCATATAACATTAAATCGGCCTCCACTAAACTAAAAAGATACTTTATTATATGTTTGGCAGTTTTTCATTATTCAAACGTGGAGGCTATGAAAATACTGCTTTTTAAATGCTTTTTTACCATATATTAAGAAGAAAAACCAGGTATTATTATTTCTCCAATAAAATCCTATGGCCGATACAGGTAGCGCTGGCCTTAATTTTACCGGCAGGCAGTTCAATTACATAATGTGCTTTTTTAACCAGTGGGCTTATTTTACCAGGCTGCATACCTTCCATTAGATGGACAATTTCGCCATTTTTACCTACAAAAATAACATCTATGGGAATTTTCATACCCAGGCTATGTACCATATTACAGGGAAAAATAATAAGGGCCTCATTAAAGTCCAGTTTCCTCCTGCCTAACCAACCTCTTAAACGGGCGCCAAAATTATCGGCCATAACTCCCCAAAGTGCCAGATACTCATCTAGATCGAGGTTTTTTATCATATGATACTGCAATCCAACTTTCTCCTTTTCTATAGTGTATCCATTAGCTGAATTACTGCCGGTCCTAACAAGACAATTAAAATAGTGGGAAAAATAAATAAAAGCAAGGGCAAAAGAATCTTGATAGGGGCTTTCTGAGCCAATTCTTCAGCCATCATACGTCGGTTATTTCTTACCTGGCGGGATTGTAATCTTAAAACATTGGTAATACTGACTCCCAGTTGGTCGGCTTGAATAATAGAGCCTAAAAAGGTGCTTACCTCATCAATACCAGTTCGCTCCGCCATATCTCGTAAAGCCTCCCGACGGACCTTTCCCAGGTTAAGCTCCTGCAAAGTTTTATCGAACTCATCTGTAAGTGGTCCGGATGTTTTATCAACTACCTTCTGTAAGGCGGCATCAAAGCTCAGCCCGGCTTCTACGCTAACACTGAGCAAATCCAACACATCAGGCAGACTTTTTAGCATTAAATCCTTACGTTTCCGCTCCTCACTTTTAAGGTAAAAATCAGGCAGAAACAAACCTAGAAGCAGAAACAATAGAAAATAGCCGAGGTTATGGAGAAGAACACCTAAAATTATAAAAACAATTAGTACCAGGTATTTGCAGACCAGAAATGTTTCCACTGTCATATTACCGGGGCATCCGGCAGCTATTAACTTCTCTTCATAGACCATTTTTTTATTACGGGGAATACGACCAGTTAAACGAGAAATGAAACTTTGGTTTATGCTTTGCAGCCTTTCTTTTAAGGGACGACTTAAGTCTGCGGGCAGTTTAGGTTTCTCTTCCTGACGGTTTAGTTCCCCCAGGCGTTCTAGAACTACTATTCTCTCCCTTTTGGCAGTATAAACAATCCCTATTACCAGGGCAGTAACTGTTAGTCCTAACAAACTAGTAATAAAAAAATCCATAAATATCACCACTTAATATCTATAATCTTTCTAATCAAAATAAATCCGATTATCTCCAGGCATACTGCAGTACCCAGCATGATAATTCCCCGCATATCTTTTAGCATAACTGTGAAGTATGAGGGGTTAATCATTAACATGATAGCAATCAGAACCAATGGTAATAAGCCTATAATTAATCCGGATAGCCTTCCCTGGGCAGTTAGGACCTTAATTTCCCTTTTTATTTTCGTCCTCTCGCGGATGGTTTCGGAAATATTATCCAGGATTTGAGCCAGGTTACCACCTACCTGGCGCTGTATGATAATACCGGTAATAATCATATCCAGATCTTCGCTACCAGTTCTACGCCCCAGATTGAGCAATGCTTCTTCATGGCTGAAACCCAGGTTCATTTCCCGAATAGTCCAGCTAAATTCTGATGCTATGGGATCAGGTAATTCGTTTCTTACCGTATCCATAGCCTGCTGAAAACCAAAACCGGCCCTTAAACCATTAGCCATGATGGTCAGAGCATCCCCTAGTTGTAGATTTAAAGCTTGTAAACGCGCATCCCGCTTATAATTAAGATAAATACGAGGTATTAGTGCTCCCAGCAGCAGGCCCAGCAATATCATCCAGGGATTTCTTCCGGGCAGATAAAGTAATACTGGTAGCAGTAGTGTTACTATTATCCATAAACTAATATACTCCTCGCCCCGGAGGGGAATACCCGCACCGAGGAGCTGAATTTGAATACGGTCGCTAAAAGACCGGGAAACGAAGATTTTAGAGGTCTTTTCTAGCATCTGTTTACCTAACCTGCGCAGGTCCCGCTTGCTCTCCATACCGACTAAATCCTGGCTATCTTGCAGAATCTCCAGGCGCTGTTGATAACGGTCATAGTGGCTAATAGACCTTAGACTTGCAATAACCACCAATGTTACCAGTAAAAACACGCCCAGTATAATTAGATATTCCATCCGGCTTACCTCCAGTTAGCCATCGACTCGGTGTTAAAATAATCCACCGGCAGATTAATGCCTTTTTCCGCCAGACGTTCACGACATTTTGGTATTAATCCTGTAGCCCGGTGCTGCCCTATTACCCGTCCCCGTTCATCTATCCCTTTTTGCTCAAAAACAAAAATGTCCTGCAGGGTTATGACATCGCCTTCCATACCCAATACTTCGGTCATATAAGTAATTTTTCGGGAACCGTCCTGCAGGCGGCTCTGGTGAACAATCAGATTTATAGCCGAAGCTATTTGCTCCCGGATGGCTCTTACCGGCAAATCCATACCAGCCATCAATACCATGGTTTCCAGGCGTGAAATCATATCCCGGGGTGAATTGGAGTGAGCGGTAGTTAAAGAACCGTCATGACCGGTATTCATAGCTTGCAGCATATCCAGGGCTTCCCCTCCCCTTACTTCGCCCACCACCAGCCGGTCCGGCCGCATCCGCAAAGAGTTTCTAACCAAATCCCGAATAGCAATTTCCCCTTTACCATCGATGTTAGGAGGTCGGGTTTCTAAGGATATTACGTGTTCCTGTTTAAGGTCCAATTCGGCAGAGTCCTCAATCGTAACAATTCTTTCATCGTGAGGGATAAAGGATGAGATTATATTAAGGGTACTGGTTTTACCGGCACCAGTGCCTCCAGAGACCACAATATTTAATCGCCCTTTTACACAAGCCTCCACAAATTTGGCCATCTGCAGGGTCATGGTGTTATTGCGAATTAAATCTTCAACTGCCAGCAAGTGAGAAGAAAACTTGCGGATAGTTAATATACATCCATTCAGGGATAAAGGAGGAATTATGGCATTAACCCGGGAACCATCGGGTAAACGCGCATCCACCATAGGCATGCTCTCATCAATCCTGCGTCCCAAAGGAGAAATTATGCGCTCAATTACGGTGTAAAGATGGCCATCATCCCGGAAACCAATATTACTAAGCTCCAGTTTTCCCTGTCTTTCCACATAAATTTGATGGGGACCATTTACCATTATTTCCGAAACCGTATCATCTTTTAAAAGGGGTGTAATAGGCCCAAGACCAAATACCTCATCCATTACTTGCCCCATTACTTCTTCTTTGTCATTACGAGTTATATAGTTAGCTTTGCGGTCCATAATTGATTCAGCTATCTGCTGTACTTCTTCCTCTAGAGGTAATGTTTTGCTTTCTTCGTCAGGGGATGGGTTCAAGTAATCAGTCCCAATTTCTTTTATCACTTCCCGGTGAATCAAATATACCAGGTCTTGAAACCGCTGACCCGGACTCTCAATATCCTTAACCGGCAATGTTATCCCGTTACTACCGGGTCCCTGTAACCTGCTTAGCAATGACATTTACTCCATCCTCCCTCCTGTACTACCCTCTGGGATTTGTAATTGCAATAGGAGAAATGCGTAAGCATTTCCACCATAATTCAAAATTCAAAATTCTTAATTCTTAATTAACCCCGTTTATCCCTGCTCCACCACCTGCATAACTGACATTAT
>CAZUFR010000135.1:0-4121 GCA_964619655.1 uncultured Syntrophomonas sp.
ATAAAACCCAGCTTGATTTGCTGGTAGAGGTATTGCGTGACCGCATCGTTTGTTTAACTGATATTAGTAAAGAGCTGGAAGAGTTTTTTACCCCTCTCCAGTATGAGGCTGACAGCCTGGAGGTTTTACAAGCTAATGGGGCAAAACAAGTTTTAGAGGCTTTTATCGCCGGCTTACCTGATTTTCAAGAAACAACAGAGATTAAGCAGTTTATTAAAACCCTGACTAAAAGCTTGCAGCTTAAACCTAAAAATGTCTTTATGCCCTTGCGCTGCGCCTTGACGGGCAAATCCCACGGCCCGGACTTGCCTTACCTGATTTTCATCTGGGGCCGGGAAGAAACCCTGCGCCGCGCCCAGGAAAGCCTGAAAGCGTGTTAAGGGGATACCCTAAAGGGCACATGCGGTCCTTTTGACACGGTTTTAAACACTTGTTTCACGTGAAACAGTGTATCTGAAGAATAGTGCCTATTTCTAATTAATCACGGGTTGACTTTGGTAACCCGACTGCATATAATTTTATTAATTCCATATATAAATGCTATGAATGGGATAAGTAGAACTGCAATCGCTGCCAGAGAGAAGAGGTCACCGGCTGAGAGCCTCTTTACAGTATGAAGTTGCTTCGAAATTGCGCCCGGGAGCAGGTATGTTGAAATTTTGTAGGCATACTCGGTAATACCGTTAAAGTTTTTAAGTGGAGTACCTGCCCCAGGCAGGGCTCAACAAGAGTGGAACCGCGGAAATATGGTCTTTCGCCTCTTAGGAGACGAAAGACCTTTTTATTTTATTAATTCCACCAAATCCTTGTAATCCATGTCTATTTCATACATAACCAGATGAAAATAGCAGGAGGGGTTATGTTAATTCATATGAAAGGCAGGGAAAGAGGAAGAAACAATTGAAGGATGAGGAGCACTTATTTAACTGACCCCTTACTCCTCACCCCTCACTCTAAACAGTTGAGCAAGTTCTAAACTCGAATTTATTCACAAGATAACTTTGTTATCAACGCCTATTTTCGTATTTAAAATGTTAGGAGGGGAAATTATGTTTACCAGGCTTAAATCGGAAATTCAAGTAGTGTTCGAAAGAGACCCGGCTGCTCGGAGCATATGGGAGGTAATTTTTTGTTACCCTGGATTTCATGCTATTATTAATCATCGCATAGCCCATTTTTTCTATCGCAAGAAATGTTATTTTCCGGCTCGTTTCATATCCCATATTAGCCGCTGGCTTACCGGTATCGAAATCCATCCGGGGGCCAGGGTTGGCAATGGTGTATTTATCGACCATGGCAGCGGGATAGTTATTGGAGAAACTGCAGAAATAGGGGATAATGTTACTATGTACCAGGGGGTTACCCTGGGTGGAACCGGCAAACAAAAAGGTAAACGCCACCCTACTATCGGGAACAATGTGGTTATAAGTGCTGGAGCCAAGGTTTTGGGAGCTATAACCATAGGCGATAACGTCAAAATCGGTGGCGGTTCGGTAGTTTTAAAAAGTGTTCCTCCCTCCTGTACCGTAGTAGGAGTACCAGGAAGGATAGTAGTTCGTAATGGAGCCCGGGTAACAGATGGTAAAATAGAGGTTGATTTAGAACATCACCTTTTACCTGACCCTATAGCTGATACTCTGGCAGCTATGCAGACCCGGATTGATAATTTGGAAAAAAGGCTGCAATCTTATGAGAAAGAGGTGCCTGATTATGCGAGTGTACAACACCCTGAGTGGCAGGAAAGAAGAGCTGGTAACGCTTGAGCCGCAAAAGGTAAAAATATATGCCTGTGGTCCTACCACCTATAACTATATTCACCTGGGTAATGCCCGGCCGTTGGTGGTATTTGATACCCTGCGCCGTTATCTGGCCTATCGTGGCTATGAGGTGACTTATGTACAGAATTTTACCGATGTGGACGATAAGATAATTAACCGCAGCCAGGAAGAAGGCGAAGAAGCCCTTAAACTGGCAGAGCGTTATATAAACGAATACTTCAAAGATGCGGATGCGCTAAATATATTACGGGCAGATGTTCATCCCCGGGCCAGCCAGCATATAGAAGAGATGACAGATGCCATCGGCAAACTTATTGACAAGGGATTTGCCTATGAAGTTGATGGCGATGTTTTCTACCGGGTAAAAGCTTTTAAGGACTATGGTAAACTATCAGGGCGCAGCGTAGAGGATATGCTATCTGGTGCCCGGGTAGAAGTTGATGAACGTAAAGAAGAAGCGGTTGATTTTGCTTTATGGAAGGCGGCTAAACCGGGTGAACCTTTCTGGGATAGCCCCTGGGGGGAGGGGCGACCAGGCTGGCATATTGAGTGTTCGGTAATGTCTACTAAATACCTGGGAGATACTATAGACATTCACGGAGGAGGAAGCGATTTAATATTCCCCCACCATGAGAATGAAATAGCTCAAGCCGAGGCCCTTACGGGTAAACCTTTTGTGCGGTACTGGATGCATAATGGCTTTATTACTATTAATAGCGAGAAGATGTCCAAATCTCTGGGTAACTTTTTTCTCCTGCGAGAGGTGCTGGACAAATTCCCGGCTGATGTAGTACGTTTTTATCTAATTGCTACCCATTACCGGAGTCCTCTGGATTTTGATGACGGCAAACTGGAGGAAGCCCGCAAGGCTCTGGGGCGCTTAAAGACCACCCTGCTGCTGGCAGATGAATTTAAGCAGGATGGGTTATCGGATGATACCGGGCTGAAGGAGTCTGAACTGCTGGAAAAGGTTAATAACCTCCAGCAAGAATTCATTGCCGCCATGGATGATGATTTTAACACAGCCCGGGCTATAGGGCATTTATTTGAAATTTCCCATCTTATTAACAGCTATCTGGCTACGGCCAGCCACGATAATGCCCGGGATCAGGCCGTAGTTGCCACAGCGGTTGCTATTTTTAAAGAACTGGGAGAGGTACTGGGCATATTTATAGAGCAGGAATCGGACGAAGGTGCCGAGTTGGAAAAAGTGCTGCAGATACTGGCCGGGTTGCGACAGGCAGCTCGCCAGGAAAAGGATTACTCGCTGGCAGATGATATTCGCGATTTTCTAGGCAGTCTAGATATTAGTATTGAGGATACCCCTGCCGGTACCCGATTTCGTTATAAATCAGCCCCAGAGTTAAAGTTTTTAATGGAAAAGCTTATAGATTTAAGGGCCAGTTTTAAATCCCAAAAACGTTATGAAAAAGCAGATTATATAAGGGATGGTCTGCAGCAAGCAGGGATTATAGTTGAAGATACCCGGGAAGGAGTCAGGTGGAAGATTGCTGAGGCATGATAAAGTAAATGAGAGTATGCTACGGGAATACCCTGCGGTGGTACTGGCTTATATTGGAGATGCGGTTTTTGAGTTACTGGTTAGAACCCATATTGTTACTGCAGGCCCTAGAAAGGTCAGTGACATTCACCATGATACCGTGGAACTGGTTAAGGCCCAAACCCAGGCTCGGCTTACCCGGCAACTTTACCATGAACTAAGCGAAGCGGAACAAGATATTGTGCGCCGGGGCAGAAATGCGAAAAGTACACCTCCCCGGCATGCCGACCCGGAAGACTACCAACTAAGTACTGGTTTTGAGGCCCTCCTGGGCTATCTCTATCTCAAAGGCGATGAAGAAAGACTCCTGTACCTGGTTAACCAGGCACTATCGGAATTTTGAATTGTAAATTTTTAATTCTTAATTGATGCCACTGCAAAAAAGTTATAAATATGCATTAGCGTGCATAAACATACCGCTCAGCTACATCAAAGGCGACCGAAGGTTGTGTAGGGAACGACCCCCGTGTCGTTCCGAATCAGGCTTTGTATGTTTATGCAACCCTTATGCAACAAAAAGGATTTTTGCAGTAGAGTCTTAATTATATTACACTACAAAAAAGTGGAAATAAGAGAAATACGAAGTATTTCCACCATAATTCAAAATTCAAAATTTCAAAATTATATTTGGAGGTTAGCTATGATTATTCAGAAGCCTCGGGTACTTGTTCCCAAACAGGCTCTAGGGGAAGATATCCTCTTGCAGCTGGAACGCTATGCCCGGGTATGCTACAAATCGGAAGACAAAATGGCAGACCGGGGAAATCCTGATTTTCTTAAAA
>CAZUFR010000136.1:0-4107 GCA_964619655.1 uncultured Syntrophomonas sp.
ACTACCGCTTATTACACCGCTATAACCAGTGAGGAATGGAATCGTTTTGTTGATGAAATTGATAAGGCTCTTACGGAGAGAGGACTGGACTGTGAGGTGCATATCCTCAAAGCTGACGGAGGCACACTGGCTCTCCAGGTTTCCCGGGATATGCCCTGCGAAACGGTTTTTTCCGGACCTGCTGCCAGCACTATGGGTGCACTGGCATTGGCTGAAGCAGGTATGAATGCGGTGGTACTGGATATTGGTGGTACAACCACGGATATAGCTTTACTGTTAGATGGAGCACCTCTTTACGCTTCCAAAGGGGCCAGTATTAACCAGCGTTATACTCATGTAAATGCCTTTGCGGTACGTTCCATAGCCCTGGGGGGAGATAGCTGTATTACCTTAAATGCCGGTCAGGTAGAAGTAGAAAGCTACCGCCGGGATGTAGCCGCTTGTTTTGGGGGTAAGAGCGCCACTGTAACCGACGCCTTCAACTACAAATTTAACCTTAATATTGGAGACCCTGCGCTTTCCGCTGCGGCCCTGGAGCAACTGGGAGGTAGTGCGATGAGCACGGAAGAAGTAGGCACAGCAGTGGTTGCTATTGTTACTAACCGCCTGCAAGACGTTATTACCAGTATGTTTAACGAATGGGAGAATGAACCGGCTTATAAAGTTTGGGAAGTAATTAATAAACGTAAATTTACTCTGGAGCAGATAATTGGTATCGGTGCCGCCTCACGCGCCATAATCCCGCAACTGGCAGAGACCATGCAGGTGAAACATTTTATCCACCAATATGCAGATGTGGCCAATGCTCTGGGGGCTGCTGTGGCCCGGCCTACACTGGTAGTGAATTTGCATGTTGACACCCAGACCAAAATCTATACCCTGGACCCGGGTGGAGTCCGAGGCACCCTGGAAAACCCACGTAACTTTCAACTGGAAGATGCCCGTAAAATGGCCAAAAAACATCTGGAAGAAGTGGGTAAAGAAAGAGGTATGGTCGGCTACACCAATGAATCCAGCTTTTTTATGGAAGAGCAATTTAACATGATTGGCGGCTGGGACCGAACTGGCAAACTGTTTGATGTGGGAATACAGGTTACCCCTGGTTTCATTGCAGAATTCAAGGGGGTGAAAATATGAAACCAACCGGTATATTATTCTTTCCTGCTTTTGACTGGGCCATAAGCCCAACTCATCCGGAAAGAGAAGAACGTTTACTTTATACCCGCGACCAGATATTTGAAGAAGGGATTATGGATTTGCCGCAAATTAAGGAATACCAGCCGGGACTGGCTACGGCTAGAGATATCGCCCGGGTGCATTTCTGTGTTCCTGATGTAGAAGCTCAGATTACCGAAGCCCATTTGGTATCGGCAGGTTCAGCTCTACGTATAGCTGATGCCTATATGGAGGGGGAAATTAAGAATGGGTTTGCCATTATCCGTCCTCCCGGGCACCATTCCAAGACAGTGAGCCATGGCAATCGCGGGTTTTGCAACATAAATAATGAAGCTATTATGATAGAGTACCTGCGCCAAAAATACGGAATCAAAAGGGTAGCTATAGTAGATACCGATGTTCATCATGGCGATGGCACCCAGGAAATTTACTATAATGATCCCGACGTGCTGTTTATTTCGTTCCATCAGGATGGCCGCACCCTTTATCCTGGCTCCGGCCATATGGAGGAATTGGGAGGCCCTCTGGCTTATGGTACTACTATAAACCTGCCCCTGGCCCCGCGCACTACGGATACCGGCATTTTGTATGCGCTGGAGAATCTAATAATGCCTATGCTGGAGGAATTTAAACCGGAGCTGATAGTAAACTCCGCCGGTCAGGATAACCATTATAGCGACCCCCTGGCCGATATGCGTTTCAGTGCGCAAGGATATGCCCGTTTAAATGAAATATTAGCTCCAGACATAGCTGTTCTGGAGGGGGGCTACTCCGTACAAACAGCTTTACCCTATGTCAACATGGGCTTGATTATGGCCATGGCGGGCATAGATTATAGTAATTTACGGGAGCCCGATTATGTTCCCGAGCGTATGAAGGAAAACCCTGCCAACCTGGAATACATTGGTAAAATGGTCCGGCAGCAGTTGCAGGTTTTCCGCCGGCGGGAAGATCAAATAGCCCAGAACCGCAAAACCAAGGAGCGTTTCCACCATGTTCATAAATCGATTTTCTATGATACCGATTACATTCATGAGGAGCAGAGCATACAACTGCGGCTATGTCCGGATTGTCCCGGTTTCAGGCTGATTGAGTCTACCGCCCAGCACCGTAACGGTTATTACTACCGGGTTTACTGTGTATCCATACCGGCTAATGCCTGCGCCAGCTGCCAATCGGAGGCTCGTTCTTGTTACACCGATATGGCGGGGAATGACCGCTATGACCTGGTTTATTTACAAGACCGGATTAATGATGATTTTCGCAGCATTGATATTAAAAAAGACGTGGAGATGGTATTGTAGTGTCCATAAAACCCCTGGACGACAATCTTATAAATCAAATTGCCGCAGGAGAAGTAATCGAAAGACCAGCGTCGGTAGTAAAAGAATTAATTGAAAACTCCATCGATGCTGATGCTACAATAATCGCAGTTAATATTAACCGGGGTGGAATAGACCGAATAGAGGTAGAGGATAATGGCCAGGGTATGGAGGCTGAAGATATTCCCCTGGCCTTTCAACGGCATGCCACCAGTAAAATCTCCTCGCAAGAGGACCTTTTCAACATTAATACCATGGGTTTTCGCGGAGAAGCCCTGCCCAGCATTGCCTCGGTTTCACGTATCGACCTGTATAGTCAGAAAGCCGATAGTACAGGGGTATTCGCCCGGGTGGAAGGAGGGCGTTTCCTTAAACAGGAAAATCGTCCCGGTCCGGTGGGTAGCAGAATAATAGTTTCTGATTTATTCTTCAATACCCCGGCGCGGCGGAGCTTTCTAAAATCTATAGTAACTGAAGGAAACCATATTTATGAATTACTGCGTAAATATGCTCTGTCCCGCCCTGATATTTCCTTTAGTTTTAGCAATGATAGAAAACAGTTTTTTAAGACCCCGGGGAATGGAAGTCTTAAGGATGCGGTTCTCTGTGTTTACGGTAGGGATTTTGCCGGCTATCTAACTGATGTGACTTACATAGGGGAAGAGTATAGCATTGAGGGTCTAATATCTACTCCCGAGCTCAGGCGCACCAACCGTAAGAATCAGTATTTTTTTGTTAATAACCGTCCGGTACGCAGTGTACTTCTATATAAAGTGATAGATCAGGCTTACCAGGGTTTTCTGCTTTCCCGGGAACAACCGGCAATTATTTTGTCTATAAAAGTCCCTCCCGGAAATGTTGATGTTAATGTCCATCCACAGAAAAATGAAGTCCGGTTCAAGGATGAAAAATCGCTATTTCGTACGGTCTACGCAGTTTTAAAAGACGTTCTGGAACAGATTGATTATCGACCTTTAAATTACTTGCCGCCAGAGTCATATGCGCCTGTTTTCAGGGGGCAAAATTATCCCAACCGGGTAGTATCTGAAACTGCTATAAGTTTTGATTTTACTGGTCAGTCAAGTTTAATTAAAGCCCCTGCACAGTCTCTAAATAATCAGAGAACAGAAGAGGAAGACTACCAATCAGCTGCAGGGGGATTCAGAATTATAGGCCAATGTCTGAACTCTTATATACTGCTGGAAATGGAGCAAGCCCTTTACCTGGTAGACCAACATGCCGCCCATGAACGGATTATGTATAACCAGCTTAAAGAAATGTATAGCACCGGGAAGGAAGTAACCCAGCTGCTGGCAGTTCCTCTGGCCCTGGAGCTTTCCCCCCAACAAATCGGCATTATAGAAGAGCACAATGATTTCTTTGCCGACCTGGGGTTTGAGCTGGATGTTATTGCTCCTGACACTGCCCTTATAAGGGCAACCCCGGGCGGTGTTTCCGGACAGGAACTGGAGCTGGTAAATGAACTGCTGGAGCTGTGGCAGGATAATACCCTGCCGGACATCCAGGAAGAAGCCATCAAAACCCTGGCCTGTAAAAAAGCAATTAAAGCCGGGGAAGGATTATACTTGCAGGAAATGGAAAGAATTAT
>CAZUFR010000137.1:0-1601 GCA_964619655.1 uncultured Syntrophomonas sp.
GAGTTTCTGGAATTTGATTGGCATCAGTTTTCAGGACTCCCTATGATTTCGAATAATAATGAAGTAGCCAACCTGTTAAAACAATGGGTTGAAAAATGGAATATTAATGGAATTAAGACTGATAATCTAATAGATCGGGATACGGAATTAATATATGATAAGCTTCCAGCTTTTAATCAATATGCCTTTTCTAAAGCTCTGGAATTACTGATTGGACAGCAAAAGGAAGAAGTCTTGCGCCATAAGGAAAAAGAAGCCCAGGATAATTCCCGCATGCATAGCGGGTTAAAGCGCCTGGCGAATACCTTGAATCTGAAAGAGCGGGATACTTCCGGCGCCGAAGAAGTATTCATTGATAATTTACTCTACCAAGCCTGTGTAGCAGTGGGGAAATCCAAAAAAATCGCCATCATACCCTCTTACGAGTTAAAAAAGAATAATGCCCAATCTAATGATCTACTAGGAGATATCGCCCGGGCCTCGCAGATTCGAGTCAGACAAATTATTTTAAAAGATACCTGGTGGAAAGAAGACAATGGAGCATTATTGGCCTACAAGATGGAAGACGGACAACCGGTAGCCCTGTTGCCTCTGTCACCAACCAAATATGTTTTATACGATCCGGTGGATGACAGCCAGGTGCTGGTTGATAATACTGTGGCTGATACTATAAAGGCCCAGGCCTATACCTTTTATCGCCCGCTAGCGGCTACTGCTATTGGCTATAAAGACCTCCTGCGCTATTTGGCCGATGGCATCTGGAAATCAGATATAACTGCTGTACTGGTGATGGGTATTCTGGGCGGATTATTAGGTGTGCTCACACCAGTGGTAACCGGAATCATTTTCGACCGGGTTATTCCTGATGGGGAAAGGCTCTTATTAATTCAAATCGGCTTTTTGCTCATCGCTATTGCCATAACTACCTTTGCCTTTAATCTAACCAGATCATTTGCTATGCACCGTATTGAAGGGCGCAGCGAGGCCGACCTGCAAGCTGCTATTTGGGATCGCTTGCTCAGCTTGCCGGTACCTTTTTTTAAAGATTATACCGCCGGAGAATTATCCGGTCGGGCCATGGGCATCAGCCAAATCAGAATGATCCTGTCAGGGGCAGTTTCCAACACAATAATAGCCGGTATTTTCGCGATTTTCTATTATCTCCTGTTATTTTATTATAGCTGGAGACTGGCACTTATCTGTACCGTGATCGTAATAATAGTTATGGGCATATCGCTTTTGTTCGGTTTCCTGCAAATACGTTACGAGCGGGTATTAATCGATTTAAATAATACCCTTTCCGGTAAGATTTTCGGTTTATTATCGGGGGTCAGTAAAATAAAAACCTCCGGGGCGGAAAAACGAGCATTTAATAATTGGGCAAGAGATTTCGGCCAGGTTCGGGATGTTACCTATAGAAAAGAGAACCTGGGCAATAAAATGCAAGTTTTTAATTCTACCGTCACCATTATTGCTACTGCCATCATCTTCTTCGCCATGATCAAGCTTAAGGGGGTAAACCTGGGGGCAGGAAAATTCATCGCTTTTAATTCAGCCTTTTCCAGTTTTCTGACTGCCATGCTGGAAATATCTGCAGTTAT
>CAZUFR010000137.1:1701-4104 GCA_964619655.1 uncultured Syntrophomonas sp.
GATGCCTGGGAAGCAGCCCGCATGGCCGGAATGGAAGAAGACATTAAGAGTATGCCTATGGGCATGCATACCATGGTAAGCGAAGCCGGCAGTACCCTTTCCGGCGGGCAGAAACAAAGGTTGCTTATTGCCCGGGCTATTATCTCCAAACCTAAGATTGTTTATTTTGATGAGGCTACCAGTGCCCTGGACAACAAAACCCAAAAGATTGTCAGTGAAAGCCTATCTAGTTTAGGTGTAACCCGGGTGGTAATCGCGCACCGCTTAAGTACCATAGTCAACTGTAATAAGATATTTGTTATGGACCGGGGTCAGATTGTAGAGCAAGGCAGTTACCAGGAATTATATGAAAAAGGCGGTTTATTTACCGGGTTGGTACAGAGGCAGCTGGCTTAGGAGAATGAGGAGTGAGGGATAAGGCGTGAGGATGCAGGGGCAGTTTTAGTTACAGGTTAGGATAATCCAAATTTATCTGCAAGGAGGTGGTTAACAGTACTTCAGTTCTAACCAAAACAGAAAAGGTGAGTTTTTCATGGAAGAACGATTAATTTACAAACGAAAGGGTGGTTAATAATGGAAGAAAAATGGATCACGTTACAGGCAAAGTTGGAGGCAGATGAGAGTTGGGGAGAAAAATTGTTCGGCTTAGAAACTGCTGAACAGGTACAAAGTTTTTTAAAAGAAGAAGGCCTGGAGTTCAGTGTGGATGAAATCAATTTATTTAGGGATCAGCTGCTCAAGGTTGTGCAAAAAGGTGAGCTTAGCGATGAAGACCTGGAAGATGTTGCCGGGGGATCAATTTCAGGAGCAATTGTTGCAACTTGCGCTGTTATTTCCTGTGTGCATACTGTTTCCCGTGGGAGATGGTAGACTATAGGATTTATGAGAGGAGAAGCAGATAATGGAAATAAAAGTATTATCAACCCTGGAGCTAAACAAACTTATTGCCCAAAAAGCGAGTGAGAATGAGGAATTTAGACTGGCCCTCCTAAATGATGCCATGGAAGCCATAAACAAGGAATTTGCCGTAACATTTCCCGAAAACACCAAAGTAGAGGTTCACGTGGAAAGCCTGAATGTACTGCATTTGATAATTCCGGCGGGTAATACTGATGAGTTGAGCGATGACCAGTTGGAAAATGTAGCTGGTGGTGTTGGCCCTGCTCCTGGCATAGGGGGAGGAGCCGTGTGTGCCTATGGAGTACGGCCACCTAAAGGCGGTGGAGGGGCAGGCTGGAATTGGCCCTTAAAATAATGATAGCCAACCCGGTAACGGCAGTGTGGGAAATAACCATGGGATGTAATATGAGGTGCAAGCACTGTGGCTCCAGTTGCCACAGTGCTCTCCCGGACGAACTAACTACCACAGAAGCCCTTTCTTTATGTGATGACCTTGGGAAACTGGGACTCCAATGGGTTACCCTGTCGGGCGGCGAACCAACCACCAGGAAAGATTGGCATTTAATTGCAGCTCGATTAACCCAAAATGGTGTGATTCCCAACATTATTACTAACGGATGGCTTTTTAACGAGGAGATACTGGAACAGGCCATTAATGCAGGAGTAGGAACAGTTGGCTTCAGTGTTGATGGCCTGCAGGAAACCCATGATTTTATTCGCCGGGAAGGTTCGTACCGGAGAATCATGAGAGCCATCGAGTTATGCCGCAGCCGCAACATGGAAGTGACGGCTATAACCACCATTAATAAAATGAACCTGAGCGAGCTGATAGGGCTTAAACAAGAATTGGTGCTGCGGGGAGTCAAATCATGGCAGGTGCAGATAGGATTTCCCATGGGAAATATGGCCGACCACCACAGCCTGGTAATTGAGCCGGCTGATGTTAATACGATTATTGATTTTGCTTACCAGTGTATGAAGGAGTCATCCATCGATGTTATACCAGCCGATTGTATCGGCTACTACAACTTAAAAGAAATGGCCGTATTTAAAAAAGTATTTCAAGGCACATTTAGATGGCAGGGATGTACCGCAGGCAAATATAGCTTCGGTATATTGCATAATGGTGATATCCTGGGCTGCACTTCCATCCGAGACAAGGAATTTGTGGAAGGTAATATCAGGAACAACCCGCTTAAACTCATCTGGGAAAATCCCGCTAGTTTTAGCTGGAACCGTAACCGCAAGAAAGAAGATCTGGGAGGTTTTTGCTCCCAATGCCGCTTCGGCGACAGGTGTCTGGGTGGATGCGCTAATTCCAACCTCACCATGGGGGGCAGCGTTAACGCTGAAAACCATTATTGTTCTTATAATCAGGCCATAAAAAAAAGAAGCAAATTGTTTGAACAGGTGGAATCTACTGGGGAACTTATAGCCATGGGCCGCAACTTTGCGGAAAAAGGCTATTGCCAGCTGGCGGAATCGGCTCTGCAGGTTGCTATG